>JACQEW010000250.1 GCA_016200365.1 Nitrospinota bacterium | reverse complement strand
TTCCCTTTCAGTTTATACACATACGCCAGTATCTCGGCGACGGCTTTATAGAGTGTTGCCGGTATTGCCCCGCCTATATCCACTGTTTTATAAAGCATCCTTGCAACAGGCTTGTCTTCCACTATCGGGATGCCTGATTTCCTTGCAATATCCTTTATTTTCTCTGCAATAAAACCCGCCCCCTTTGCTATAACCTCGGGAGCCATCATCTTTTCCCTTTCGTATCGAACAGCTATAGCGAGGTGTGTAGGGTTTGTTATAACCACATCCGCCTTAGGCACCGCTGCCATCATCCTCTTTCTTGCAACCTGCAATTGGACGCTCCTTATCCTCGCCTTGGTTCTCGGGTCTCCTTCAGTCTCCTTTCTCTCATCTTTTATCTCCTGTTTTGTCATCTTTATGCTCTCCTCAAAACTCCATTTCTGAAACCCGTAGTCTATTGCCGCAAGTATTATAAGAACAAGAAAAGTGCGGAATATTATTTTAAAAGAGATTTGAGATATATATAAAAATATCTGACCGTTCTCCATATCCATGAGAGAAGGGATATGGTCGAACTCACCCTTTACCGTAATATAAGCTATATAGCCGACAATCCCTATTTTAAAGAGAGACTTGAACAGTTCTGCAAGCGACTGTTTAGAGAATATCCTGCCAAAACCTTTCAAGGGGTCTATTTTCGAGAATTTTGGCGTAATAGGATCCAGAGAAAATATAATTCCCCCCGACTGTATGATGTTTGCAGTTACGCCTGCGATTAGTATGACTGCCATAAGAGGGGTCATGATAATTGCAGATTCCTTCATTATATGAAACATAAAGGTATAGGCGTTTAAGCTGTTTATGCCGAATGAGGCCGACTCCATTAAAATCCCCCTCATGAATAGGGTGAGTTTATTCACGGTATAAGCTCCGAAGAAGTAAAAGGTTAAGAGACTCCCCATCAGGACGAATACGGATGTCAGCTCCCTGCTCTGGGCGAATCTGCCTTTTTCCCTGGCTTCCCTTTTACGCTTATCCGTAGCATCTTCTGTTCGCTGTTCTTTATCGTCTGTTTCTGCCATAATAAGAGTTAAGAGTTAAGAGTTAAGAGTTAAGAGTTAAGAGTTAAGAATTTTAAGAATAATTCTTCACTTTTCACTCATCACTCTTCACTCTTATTGCCCCATTGCTTTCATCAATAAATACATATTATTCCCCATCTGGATGAACAGCCCTTTCATTACCATATTAAAAAACGATATGGTAAGCCCCATCATAATGAGACCTATCCCGATCTGGAGGGGGAACCCGACAATGAATACATTTATCTGCGGGACTGTTCTGGCAACCAGTCCGAGCGCTATAGTGGTGAAAAACAGGGCTGCTATAACCGGAGCCCCTAATTTAATTGCAATGACGAATATATTCTTGAACATATCAATTAGTGTATTTGCAAGAGCGCCCGAGAGATGAAATCCGAATAACGGGATGAGGCTGAAACTGTCAATAATACCCTTGAGAAACCAGTGATGTGCGTCAATCGAAAGGAATATAAGCATTGACAGTATATTTTCAAGCTGCGATGTTATGGATACCTGAGAGCTCGTAGCAGGGTCAATTACATTTACAATTCCGAATCCCATCTGAAATCCTATCAGATATCCTGCCACCTGAACGGCTGCAAAGACCAGCCGGCATCCGTATCCAATGATAAGACCTATGGATATTTCCGATATGAGCGATACGGAGAGCGGCAATACCTCAATCGGAAAAATTATACCGTCAAATTTTACCAGAGGATATGCTATCAGGCTGACCACAAATGCCAGCGCAGCCTTAAATCTTGCAGGTATATTCCCGCTTCCAAAGAAGGGGAGGGATACCAGTATTGCCCCCACCCTGACGAATACGAATATAAACTGCTGAAAGTTATGTAATGGAAAATCGAAAATCATAAGAAGTTGATGAGTTAATGAGTTGGGGAGTTAATAATTTAAACTCATCAACCCATCAACTCATTAACTATTTAATATACATCGGTATATTGATAATTATCTTCGATGTATAGCTCAGCATGAGCTGAAGCATCCACGGAAAAAATAATACCATTGCAAGCATGACAGCCAGTATCTTGGGAATAAATGTCAGGGTCATCTCCTGAATCGAGGTGACAGCCTGAAAAATGCTTACCAGTATTCCTATTACCAGACCGAATCCGAGCATCGGTGCAGACAGCAGTATGGTTGTCTGCAGCGCCTCTTTCCCGAAATCAAGCACAAATTCCTGAGTCATATAAATAAATAAAGTGTAAGTGTAAGTGTAAGTGTAAGTGTGAGTAAAAAACAATTCCTTTAACTTACACTTGCACTTACACTTATCATACAAAGCTCCTTACCAGCGACCCTACTATAAGATACCATCCGTCTACAAGCACAAAGAGCATTAATTTGAATGGGAGCGATATCATTATAGGAGGCAGCATCAGCATACCCATTGACATCAGGACGCTTGCTACCACCATATCGAGGACAAGGAAAGGGATATAAATCATGAATCCTATCTGAAAGGAGATTCTCAATTCGCTTATCATAAATGCCGGTATAATAACATGCATCGGTATTTTGTCAGGATTTTCCGGTTTTTCTATCTTTGCCATATTTACGAAGACGGCGAGGTCTTTTTCCCTTGTCTGCCTGAGCATAAATTCTCTTAAAGGCTCTGCTGCAGTTTTCAAGGCTATATCCTGCGTAATCTCTTCTCTTAAATAAGGCTGCAGGGCGTTATTGTTTATCTTATCCCATACAGGCGACATTACGAAAAATGTCAGAAAGAGCGCCAGTCCTATCAGCACCTGATTGGGCGGCATCTGCTGCGTGCCGAGCGCCTGCCTGAGAAATGAGAGGACGACAATAATTCTTGTGAAAGAAGTAAGCATTATAAGAATAGCAGGAGCCAGAGAGAGTATTGTCAGGAGAAAGAGTATCTGGATCGCCGTAGATACCTGTCCCGGTTTTTCAGCCTCACCCACCCCTATCGTAACAGTAGGGATGGGGATGGACTGTGCATAGACTTCCGTAGGAAGAAGTAAGAAGTAAGAAGTAAGAAGTAAGAAGCAAGAGGCAAGAAAAAATCTTGCATCTTGTATCTTGCATCTTGCATCTTTT
>JACQEW010000239.1 GCA_016200365.1 Nitrospinota bacterium | reverse complement strand
GAAGTTTTTTTAACTCATTAACTCATCAACTCATTAACTCACTAACTCATTAACTAACCCACCAACTCATTAACTCATGAACTCATCAACTTTTTTTACTTCTTACTTACTTCCTCCCTGATCGATTGCATACTTCAAACCTTCAAACTCATCTTTCACAAGCTGGGCAACGGCATTATACATAATTGTATTCTCTGCCATCTTTGTAACCTCTTTATCTATATCAACATTATTTCCATCTATACCCGGAGGCGTATTATCAATAACAACCTCAGGACTCACCTTCTCGATCTCCTTTAATCCTGTTGGCAGATGTCTTTCATGGGTCTTCATTAATCCCTTACTCGATTCACTATCTACAACCGCCCTCAACTGCTCCTCAAAAGAAATATCACTTGATTTATAATTCGGCGTGTTAATATTGGCAATGTTAGAGGATATAAGATTATGTCTCTCTGACCTGAAATCAAGAACCTTCTTATAAATATCTATACTGCCGCCCGAAAGTTTTAATATATCCATGCTCATTAATCTATGCAAATAGAATGCCGAAATTTATTTATAAATGAATTTCTAATAATTTCAAAGAGTTGCATTTTGGGGGAGAGGTAAAAACTTCCCTTTTTCAAATATTAGACCAACAGATGAGATGTAAAGTCATTTATTTGACAATATTTAAACTAATTAAAATTAGCTATAACCCTTCGTCCTTTTCATATTCATGCAGTTTGTTCCTAAGTGTCCTTATACTGAGACCGAGAAGTTCTGCTGCCTTTGTTCTGTTTCCCCCAACATCTTCGAGGGTATTGAATATCAACTGTCTTTCCATATCCCTCACTGTCATACCGCTTTTAACGGACGGTTTTTGAGTCTCCGCTGCTTTTTCCAAAAACAGATGCTCGGCGGTTATTTCATTTCCCCTGCACAAAAGAACCGCCCTCTCGATAACATTTTCAAGTTCTCTCACATTGCCGCGCCAATGACTGTCTTTAAGCACCGACAGGGTGTCTTTTGAAATTCCTGTTATGTTTTTCTTATTTTTTGAGCCGTGTTTTTTTATAAAATAATCTATTAATAACGGTATATCATCCTTCCTCTCTCTAAGAGGCGGCACTAAAAGAGGAATAACATTCAATCGAAAATAAAGGTCTTCCCTAAAGCTCCCCTTATCTATCGCCTCCCTTAAATTTTTATTTGTTGTTGCAATAACCCTTACATCTATAGGAACAGGCTCCCTGCCACCTACCCTATCTACTTCCCGCTCCTGCAAGACTCTGAGCAGTTTTGCCTGCAGAGACATATCCATTTCACTTATCTCATCCAGCAATATGGTCCCGTGATTTGCAAGCTCGAATTTCCCTATCTTTCTATTTAGAGCGCCTGTAAATGAGCCTTTCTCATGACCGAAAAGCTCGCTCTCTAAAAGGTCTTTAGGCAAGGCGGCGCAGTTCACGGCAACAAAGGGTTTATCCTTCCTGTTGCTGCTCTGATGAATATATTTGGCAAGCATCTCCTTGCCTGTCCCGCTCTCTCCCTGAATCAATATGGTAGAGCTGCTGTATGCTACGCTGAGAGCCATATCAATGACCTTTTTCATCGAGGGGTGGTTGGTTATTATTTTATAGTCGGCAGTCGGCAGTCGGCAGTCGGTTATCAGTTGACTACTGACTGCCGACTGATTCATTGCCCTTCCTACTACATTATCCAGAATCTCTGCTGAGAACGGCTTGAGTATGTAATCAAAAGCCCCTTCCCTCATCGCCTCCACAGCATTATCTATTGTTCCGTAGGCGGTAATCACGATTACCGGTGTCTGCGGCGATACCTTCTTTATCTCCTTCAACACCTGAAGACCGCTGACCTTAGGCATCTTCACATCCGTAATAACCATGCCAAAGGGTTCCTTATTGAATAATTCAATACCTTCGACACCGTTAGAGGCTGTGTGAACGGAGTAACCGCTTCGTATAAGCGTCTCTGTAAGCGCCGCCCTCATCTCGTCTTCATCGTCTATTATCAATATCTCCGTATTCATAGGAAATTATAAAATTCTCGCATGGAACACAGATGACACGGATGATACGGATTGACACAGATAAAGAATTAGGCTGAAGACTGAAGGCTAAAGAAAAAAAAGGAAAAATCTTTGGTCGTTGGTCTTCAGCCTTTAACCTTTTTTATCAGCGAAAATCCGTCTAAATCAGCGTCATCTGCGTTCTATCATATCTTTGTTTTGGGCAGTAGAATCGTAAAGGTTGTTCCCTTACCCACATCGCTCTCCACTTCTATTATCCCGTTATGCGACTCTATTATAGTATGAACGATAGCAAGTCCCAGACCCGTCCCTTTATCCCTCGTTGTAAAAAATGGGTTGAATATCTTATCGAGATTATCCTTTGCTATGCCGGCGCCTGTATCCGAAACTTTAATTTCTATATATTTACCCCCACACCTTGTTGGGAATGCCCTGCGGTCAAGGTGTGGGGGTTTATCATTTCTGCCTTTTTCTCCCACTCCTGTTTTTACCTTTAAAACACCGCCTTCATGCATCGCCTGAACAGCATTTCGTATAATATTAAGAAAGACCTGCTTTAAAAGCTCTTCATCCCCCGGCGCCGATAAAAGAGAGGGGTAATATTCCCTTTCAAGTCTTATATTATTTTTATCCATCAGAAACTCTCCGAACTGAAGCAGGTTATCAAGAAATTTATGGAGGTCAATCTCTTTAAATACAGGTTTTGGCTGCCGTGTAAATGTAAGTAAATTTGAAATTACATGGTTCAGGTTTTTTACACCTGAGGATATATGATTTACCAGCCTCTTTTGATTTTCGTCCGCAATCTCCCTCTGCAGTATGGATGCGAATAATTCTATGCTCCCCAGCGGATTCCTTATCTCATGGGCGATTCTTGCCGCCATCTCTCCCATTGCAGTCAATCTGCTGTTCCTCTCCGCCTGTTCTTTCTGTCTCTTCATACAAAAATAGATAAAGGCAGAGGTAAAGTTAGATTTCAGGTAGAGGTATAGGTAGAGAAAAAATCTTTACCTTTACCTTTCCCCGTGTCTTTGTGCCTCTACCTTTACCTCTACCTGCTTTATCCTGTCCTTTATTTATAAAGCTCCTTATATTTCCCACTCCACTCTAAATCCTTCATCTCGGCAGACGCAACATTTCCGAGAACCTCTCCCTTTGCTATATCTGCAATCCTTGCAAGGGTCTCCATACTCTTGTCCTCTTTCTTCAACTGCCTGTAACTGTCGGCTGCGACATAGAGCGCCCATCCTGTCTTCTTATCCTCAGGATAGGCTGAAGCCAGCCTTTCTGCTGTCTGCACTGCTTCGGCATATCTCCCCATCTTATAGAGAGAGTCGAGTATCTGATACTCGCCTTCTGCAATAATATCCCTGACATCCTCTCTCTTTGAAAGCCTCAATATCTCTATAGCCTTATTATATGCAGCTATCGCCTCCTGAAAGTTTTTGATGTTCTTGTATGAGTGCGCTAAATTAATATATATCTTTGCAGTCTCAAAATCCTTAGGTTTTTTCCTTGCATACAGGACATATTCGGCGATTGCCTCCTTTAATTTTCCCTGTATAAACCCATCTGCTGATAGCTGTCTCCTATCTCAAAGAGTATTTTCGGGTCTTTAATATCTTTCAGGAAGGGGTCGAAGTTTTTATAATATGTGAGAAGGAGGGTGTAAAATCCCTTCTGTGAATGGTAGGTATCTATAATCTTAAAGAAGGCGGCTCTCATCGCCGACTTAACCTCCTCTGCCATCTTATAATCAGGATATAGGGTCAGAAGATGTTTAAATGTCATAATAGCCTCTACATACCTGTTCTCCGCAGATAATACGCCCCCCTTTTTGAACATAGCCTCCTGCACAAGAGGCGCCGATGGATTCTTTACAATAACATCCTGATAGGTATTCATAGGCTCAATATAGGATGTGTAATCGAATATGGCGCTGGCTCCCACCAGATTAGGCTGCTCTATACCGGCATCAGCCATCTTCATTCTAATAGAGTAAATATCTTCGCTCTCAGGAAATCTGGAGATTACCTCGGCATAAACAAGAACCGCATCTGTATGTCTCCCCTCTTTATAATATGCGTCTCCTATTCTTATCATGGCATGGGCAGCAGACTCGTTTTGAGGAAAAAGATTTATGAGATCAAAAAATATGTTTCTGGCATCTTTATATTTTTCGTTTATAAAATAGGTCTCGCCTATATTGAACATAACCAAAGGATTTGCCTTTGGAAAGGTGGGCCATTTCTGCGACGCCTCTCTGTATAACTCTTCAGCCCTTATATAGTCTTTCTCAAGAAAATATGAATCCGCTATCTTGAATGTTGCATCCCTTACAACCGTGCTGAATGGATACAGAACTAAAACCCTCTCAAGCTGCTTATGAGCCTCTTTGAATTTCTTCTCCTCTATTAATATCTCCGCCTTGTATATAAGAGCTTGAGCGGCGTACTTACCCTTTGGATACTCGTTTACAAGTGTCTGATAAGATGCCTTTGCCTCTATATATAACTTTCGTTTTTCATAGAGCTTGCCCATGCGCAGGAGCGCCATCTCCCTTTTATGTGATTTTGGGAATTTTGACGCAGCGGTTTTGTAAGCATCCAATGCGCTTTGATACATGGTCTCGTCCTTTTTTGAAATAATATAATTGGCATCGGCAATCAAATATAAAGCATTTTCGCCATATTTCCCTCCGGGATAAATTTCTACAAATTCCGTAAGTTTTGCAATAGCCTCTTCATGTTTTTCTCCCTGATAAAGTTTTAATCCCTCCTCATAGATTTCTCTTCCTTCAAATACCTTTACCCCCACACCTTGTTGGGAATGCCATGCGGTCAAGGTGTGGGGGTTTACTGCCGATGCCGGTTGAGAAGCTGTCCCCTCTCCCTGATAAAAGCGTTCAGGGACAAGTTTTGACGGCTCTGCTTGAGATTTATTTTTATCTGCATCGTGAGCTTGTCTAACCGATTTCTTTTCTATTTTAACCTCTGGAAGCGGCAAAGGTTTTGAAGTTGCTGCAGGAGGCTTTGATACAGATTCCTTACCCTTTTCGTTTAGACGGCTTGCAGTTTCTACATAAGGAGATGACAGGAGGATAATGATTAAAAAAAGAATGATACTGACAGATTTTTTTATTTTCATTTTTATATACCTAAGCATACGCCCTCTAATAGAAGCAAAATATATGCCGTTTTCTAATATATAATATATACTATCTCACTCCTTATTGCAATCAATTGAATTATAAGGGGAGTTGCAAAATACCTAATTTGTTTCCCCTGAAACTGTCAAGGTGTTTCCCTAAAATCTTGTCATTCTTTTGACTTTTTTATTCTTTTTTTCTTGACAAGCATTAATAAAAAGACTATTTTAAGAATCATTACTATTATTATTTTATGAAAACATCCAATACCCTTTCAAGAAAATACAGCATGCAGCGAGAGGTAATACTCAATATTTTAAGGAGCACAAAATCCCATCCTACCGCAGACTGGGTATATGAGCAGGCAAGAAGGCTTATACCAGGTATCAGTCTCGGTACTGTATACAGAAATCTTAAAATCTTAAAAGAGGATGGTGTTATTTCAGAGTTAGCCTTTGCCAATACCTTCTGCCGATATGACGGCAATGCAGAGCCTCATTACCATTTTACCTGCGAAAAATGTAAAAGGGTAGTGGATGTGGAAGGCATGACTGAATCATTTAATTATCTTAACGAGAGTGTCTCAAAAAATTTAGATGCAAAAATATTAAAACACCGAATTGAGTTTTACGGAATTTGCAAAGATTGCAAAGGGGGTGAAGATTAATGGCAGCATGGGTATGTAAATGCGGTTTTGAAAAAGAAGGAAAATGTAAGCCGAAAAAATGCCCAAAGTGCGGCGCATCAAATTCCTTTGAAAAGAAGGAATAAAAGACAAAAGTAAATGGAACACGGATTTCACAGATGAAACGGATTAACGCAGATAGAAATAACTTTTTACAATTAAAAAAAATCTGTGTAAATCCGCTAAATCTGCGTAATCTGCGTTCTATAAAATGAAAGGGGGTGAAACAATGGCAACACCGGAAAATCTCACAATGAATTGGGATGGAGAAACCGAAGAGGCAGGGCTGTATCTCGCATTTGCCAGAAAGGCTGAAGAAGAGGGGTATCCTGAGATTGCACAGGCTTGGGAAAAAATAGCAATGGAAGAGGCATGGCATGCAGCAGATGTGGCTAAGCTTCAAGGTAAGATTAAAAGCACAAAGGAGAATCTCCAGTGGAGGATTCAGGCAGAGAGAGGCGCCCAGAATGGGAAGGCGAAGGCAGGCAGCGAAGCACAGAAAGACGGCAATACATCGGCTGCCGAATGGTTTATGAGGGCATCTGCTGATGAGGGGAGACATGCTGCGGTATTTGAAGGGCTTATGAAAAGATTTTTTTAATCCCCTTTTAATGCGGGACAGAAATGTCCCGCCTCTCATTGTCTTGGAATGAGAATTTTGCTTGACATTGGATTTTTATTCTGATAAATAAAATTATAATGAAATCAAAATTATCATACCTGTTTATTCTCTTTGCTATTCTTCATCTCAATTTAATAATCCCTGTCAGTAAGGCATCTGATAGCAGCGATATATGTATAATGAATAACGGCATTTATACGGCTCACCACAGCGACAACCAGAAAATCCATGACCACAGGGGATCGGTTCGACAGGCTCACGAGGCTCACCATGTGCATAATAATAAAGGGATTCATCAAATTAAGATGGACTGCAATATGGATATGTCGTCATCTGACATATATTTTCCTGGCGGCGAGCATCCCTTTACAAATAGTGAGTTGATGCAGGCTTCAAAATTTGAGCTGCCATACATAGGAGCAGCTTCATTCCAACAGATAAAAATCTTAGAAGGCTTCATAACCCTTCCGGATAATCCTCCAAAATTCATTTCCTGAAATAAGTCTTTTCACTTAATTTGCCATAGGTTTTATAGTCATCGTGTAAAAAATCATCTATGGTCTATTTTTGTGTTCTCTGCATAGAGTGCTTCCCCTTACACCTATGTTTATGTGTAAGGGTCTCAATGACACTCTAATAATCCACCCTTTCCATTTTTATAAATGGGGAAGTGAAAGGAGACAAGGAAGATGAAAAAATTAATAGCTATCTTATTTTCAGTATTGGTTTTTATCGGAACTGCGGAGGC
>JACQEW010000238.1 GCA_016200365.1 Nitrospinota bacterium | reverse complement strand
TCAAATGGTTTTGAAGAAGATTATAGGATGAACGAGGGAAGCAAACCAATTTGAAATCGAAAAATAAATATTTGCTCATTTAGACCTTGTATTTTAATTAGTTATGATACTTTCAAAAAATGATAATCGGACAGTAGTGATAATATATGGTAATTATGATTAAAGGGTTGAAGTCAAAATTGTATATTATATTTTGTCTCTTTATTTTCTTTTCTGGCACATCCGAAGGAGCAAACATTGTCAGGGTGGCGATAAAGACCTCTCCGAATATTAAATTGGAGACCGCAGAGGGGGCGAGAATTTTCGATGCAGCCTATAACCGCTCTTTTATCATTAAATCTCAACAAATGACTGTAACCCCGTCCAATCCGGGTATAACCATTAATAACAGTGAATTTGGCAGCGCCGTAAAAATTATCACACCGGCAGATACCCTTATTAAAGTAGATAAAAACAATTACCGCGGCAGCATAGAAATAAGGAGGGGTGAGAGGGACAGTCTGCTGGTAATTAATGAGATAGATATAGAGGACTACCTAAAAGGCGTGATCAATGAGGAAATCTCTGCAAAGTGGCATCATGAGTCTCTCAAGGCGCAGGCGGTTGTAGCAAGGACTTATGCACTCTACCAGAAGGAGAGGAGAAAGGATAACCCATATCATCTGGAGGCTACTACTGCGGACCAGGTATACGGCGGCGCAAGGAATGAAGACGAGCGGACGAACAGGGCAGTGGAAGATACAAGGGGAATTGTCCTTACCTATGACGGCAGGCTGGCAAAGGCATTCTATCACTCTGCAAGCGGAGGCATTACAGAGGATGTAACGGATGTCTGGGGCGGGGAAGGAGAGAGTTACCTTAAACCTGTAAAATGCGATTTTGACAGGGATGCGCCGAATTATCAATGGGAAGTTGAGATGGACAAAGCACATATAGAAACTGCTTTCTCAAGGAATGGTATAAGAACAGATGATATTTCATCTATAGAAATTATTTCCTTTACATCCTCAAAAAGGGTATCCGAGCTTTATATAACACACAGGAACGGCGTGGAGAAAATAAGCGGGGTGGATTTTAGAAGAATCATCGGATACGATACCATAAAAAGCACCCTATTCCGTGTTAAAGAAAACGGGGGCGGTTTCCTATTCTACGGAAGGGGTTCAGGTCATGGTGTGGGATTATGCCAGTGGGGAGCAAAGGGAATGGCCGAGAAAGGTTACAGCTTCACCGATATACTGAAATACTACTATCCGGGGATTGAGATAAAGAGAATGAAATGATGAAAAATAATTCACCGCAAATCTTTTTCTTTTCTTTGATGTAAATTATAAAATTCTGGAACACGAATTTCACGAATATACGAATGGCACGAATAAAAACTAAAATTGAAAGTAAAAATATTTTCTGTAATTAGTAGTTATTCGTGTAATTTGTCCCATTCGTGTTATTCGTGTTCAAGTCTTTGTTCTGTCCTTTGCGTCTTTGTGGTTAATAAGGAATTTAAAACTCCACAATCTTTACATCCGCTGTCTTCCTGAGATTTGCTATATACTCTGTCAGCTTCTTATTTACCTCCATTGATTTTAAGAAGCTTTTTAACTTATCCTGAACCTCATTGAGAGGTATAGTCTTTGACGGCTTCCTGTCTGTCAGCTTTATTATATGGTAGCCGAACTCTGTCTCCACTACATCGCTTATCTCGTCCTTTTTAAGACCGAAGGCTGCCTTTTCAAATGGCGGGACCATCATCCCCTTGCCGAAAAATCCGAGGTCGCCGCCGTTCTGTCCGCTGCCGGGGTCGTCCGAATTTTCTTTCGCCAGTTTTACAAAATCCTCGCCTTTCTTCGCCTTCTTTAATAAGCCGTCAATCTTTTTCTTCGCCGCTTCCCTCGCATCTTTTGCTGCTTTCTTATATACCTTTACCAGAATATGGCTTGCCTTCACAGCCTCTTCTTCAAAAAACTGGGAGGGGTTGTTTTTGTAATATTCATTTACTGTCTTATCATCAATGGAAATTTTCCCTTCTATCTCGCTTTTAACCAGCCGATTTATATGTATTGCCTTCCTTATATCGGCTTTTACATCCTCCATAGTCATATTCTGCGACTTTATCATCTGGTTGAAATGGTCGGCGCTTGGGAACTTTGATTTGACGGCTTCGATCTCTTTATTGAGGTCGTCATCGGATACCTTTATCCCTATCTTATTGCAATTCTGGATGAGAAGCTCCCTGCTTACCATATCTTCGATAATGCTCTTATTTATATCCTTTGCATGATCTTCGGGAAACTGCTGTCCCATCATGGAGAGCCTTCTCTTATAACTCTCCAGCGATTTACTGAATTCGGTGCCGCTGATCTTTACACCATTCACTGTTGCCACTGCATCGGGGATTTTCACCCCTTTTTCCGAAGCTGCTGCAGCCGGTTTTTCTTTCCCTTTTCCATTTTCGGCAAAACCGTCATGGCTAAATAATAAAGCGCCTGTTATGGCTGAAACTATCAAAGCACCTTTAAAACTAAAATTTTTACCCACAAAATCTCCTTTCGTATAAATGACTACATTTTTTCTAACTTAATTTTGGTGAAAAATGACTTTTTTGAACGACTTTTTATTTTTCCTTTTGTTCCATAATAAATTTTCAAATAAATAGAGCAAAAGAAAAAATAACGGAAGTGAAAAAATGTCATTTTTCACAACATACTAATTCTTCCACTAAAACCTCTTATTATTTATTCAACCACAACCTCAATCAGATTGTCAATATTTAAATATTTCTTCTTTACCCTGTTTATGTCTTCCAATCTCACCTTTTTAAGCTCGGCAAATTGACTCTTTTGGTAATCTATATCCCTTCCCTGATAAATACCTTCAGAGCCTGCCCCTGTAGTAGTAGGCAGGGGGACAGGTTTATAAAATTCAGTAACCCCCATGGAGTAGCATTGATTTATCCGTGAGAGTCCTCTCATCAATTCCGATGATATATACCTGTTTATAGCCCTCTCCAAATCTTCTTTTTTTATCTCTGCATCTTTCAGCCTCTCGATTTCGCTCAATATCCCCTCCCTTGCCCTGCCGATAGTCTCCTTCATCGTCCCCATAGATGCGCCGAAGATGGCGTAATTGTCATAGAATGAAAAGCCGGCGCCGAGTGAATATGCAAGCCCCTTCTTCTCCCTTAATTCAAAAGAGATACGCTCCGAGAGGATGTATCCTAACAGCCTTAGCGGTGATTTATCCCAAGGGGCAATTTTAATAAATTTTCCTGTTCTTATGTAAGACTGGGATTTATTCAAGGAGGCATTCACCGACCTGGCAGTATTGGAAGTCATTTCTGTAAAATCTATAGCCGGGGCTTTAATCCTTCTTTTAGCCGCCCTTCCTAAAAGCTTACGAAACCTCTCGATTACCTTATCGGCTTCGATGCCTGTCGCAACGGTTATTATTAGATTGTTTGGAGAAAAATAGAACCTGTGGAAATTTTCCAGATCCTCCTTTGTTATGGAATTTATCGTCTCATTCGTTCCTGTTATGGATTTGGAATAAGGAGAGCCTTTAAATATCTCTGCAAAAAACAGCTTCTTCGATAAAGTATCGGGTTTTGAATCCTCTCTTTTTATAATGCCCAGCATATCCGATCTGACAAATTCAATATCATCAGGCTCAAAGCGGGGATTTAAAATAATATCGGCGAGCATCCCGATGCCTTTATCATAATATTCATCTATCGTCTCAAGGCGGATATAAGAATAATCGTGGGTAGTGTAGTAATCATCGTAAGGAATAAATTCGGAGTCCCTTGTCTTCAAGGCGGCGCCAATCGCAGACACCTCCTTTTGAAATTGCCTGTAATCTTTATCCCTTGTTCCCCTCTCCATTATCCTGTGGATAAAATCCACAATGCCTGTCTTCCCTTCGGGTTCTACCAGGGAGCGGTTTTTAGATAGGACATGAACTGCAAAGACCTCTGAATCGCTGTTGGAATTAACAATAAGGGTAAGCCCGTTCTTGAAATTGACCTTTTTTATAATACCCTTTTTACCCCCCCCAGCCCCCCTTTTATAAAGGGGGGTGAGGGGGGATTCTGACTCCCGACTCTCGACTGACAGGCGGGACGCCTGTCCTCCTGACTCCTGATTCTCTGTCATTGCAGGCTTTTCTCTGCTGCGATAATAATCACCTTTTATCTTTTCCCTGACAGAGTCAACAGTGTCCTCACCGTAGCCAATCAAGCTGGTCATAAAAACCGGAGCCGATAAATACTTCTTTGCAATATTTTCCAATTTATCTTTTGATGCGCCCTCTAATTTTTGGATATAATTTTTTGCAAAATCCCACCCGCCGGCTGCAATTAGCTTTCCCTTTGCCATGCCGTAATAATGAGGCTTTTCAGAAAGAGAAACCTCCTGCACCCTGGCAGATACGATAATTCCCTTTATCCTGTCCCCATCTATCTGTTCATTACAAAATCTATTCAATTCTTCTGTAACCGCCTTTTTAACATCCCCAGGCTCTAAAGACAGGGGAAAGGAGATGGATATTTCAAGAAACGAAAAGCGCTTGTTAAAATCTGCCGATACGGTTACATCCGATACTTCTGCTTTGTTATTTTCTTTTAGATTTTTATTTACCCTGTCTTTAAGGTCGGAATTGAGAATCCCCGCTATAATGGATATGGCGTAGAAATCCTCTTTATGAACAGGCATGCCCATAATTATAGATGAAGACAGGATAGACGAGAGACGATGGACGGTGGACGACGGCTGATGATTGTAATCTTTTTCTTTTGGCAATTTTCCCGGCGGATACTTTCCAAAATATTTTTCCATGAGCTTGAGCATTTCATCGCTGTCAAAATCCCCCATAATCAGGACAGTCATGTTATTCGGGATGTAGTATCTCCTGTAATATTCCATGACCTGCCCCCTCGTCATATTTTTTATTGTTTCGGGTATTCCTATAACAGGGAGGTTGTAAGGTGTCCCGCCGAAAAATCTCAAGTTGAAAACCTGACTTTCGAAAAATGACGGCTCTGACATATCTTTTGCAATCTCATTCAGAATTATCCCCTTCTCCTTCTCAAACTTGTCTTCAGGGAATATGGAATTAAAGAGCATGTCGGACTGAATATCCAGCGCCTTATCGGCGTTGGATTTCTCCGCAAGGACTATGTAATTTGTATAATCCGCATCAGTGTGGGCGTTATTGTAAATGCCGTAAAAATCGGTCTCTTTATAAAGCTCCTCCTGAGTCCTTTTGCCCGTGCCGTTGAAAAGCAGATGCTCGAGCATGTGGGAAACTCCGCTGTTGCCGTAATCTTCATGTGCCGAGCCTGTTTTAACGGTAACGACAGAGGAGATAACAGGGTTTTGATGGTTCTCGATCAGGATGACCTCGAACCCGTTTGGGAGCTTGATATTTCTGGCATCCGCAGCATAGAGGCTGCTGCTCCAAAGAAAAAAAATGATGGTAAAAATGACAGGGATGTATTTTTTGTATGTCATAAGAACAAAAACCTGAATTTTCACCGCAGAGACGCAGAGGCACAGAGAAAAAAATTAAGTCTTAATAAATAAGGCTTTAAAATCTCTGCGTCTCAGCGCCTCTGCGGTTTATAATTTCTTTAATCTCTGCATCTTCTTCCTCTCACCCTTTGGCAATCTTCTGGGGTTCCCTTTCTTCTTTGTCGTAATATCTCTTTCAAAATCATCTTCTTCTGTTTCGCCTTTCAGCATGGAAATTTCGGCAAGCATCAGGCTCTCCTCAAACTCCCCTGACGATACGACAACTGCTCCATGCCTTGAGGCAAAGTTTGCTACTTCTCTGTCTGAAGTAATAACTGTGGAGCCTTCCCCATTCTCCACCATCCTTTTAATCACCTCATCAGCCTTTTCCCCTATCTTTGAATAAATAACCTTAATCCCCTTTACAACCTCTCTTTTTTCCGTCGGGTAACCGCCCTTCCACCCGTCAAATATCACAGTGAGGTCATGCCCTTTTAATCTTTTATACTCGTAGAGGTTTTTAAGAAACTTCTCCCTTGCTTCCTCGGAAGAATTGATAAAATCCCTCCTGAATCTGTCAGATGTCATTAAGAGATTATATCCGTCAATAATTATTTTCAAAGCCATAAAAATGATTATGACAATCTCGTAAAAAGTCAAAAATTAGCCATAAGGGTAAATGGGCTCTCATTGTTGTAAGGGCTAATTTTGTTTTGACTTTTTACGAGAACCTCAATTATAACCTTCTCAATCCATAATTTCAATTGTATATGCAAAAGTCCGTGTATATAATCAAAAAATGACAAAAATTTTCCCCGACAACGGCAGGTTTGATGGCTTGAGACCGAATAATGCGGTTATTCCCATATTTACAATCCTGCGAGCGATTGGTGAATCCCCTTTGGGTTTATTTGAAAGAATCTTCAAAGATCAGCCGTTTGTTTTCTTACTGCACAGCGGGAAGACATCGCCGGATTACCGTTACTCTTTTCTCGGCAGCTTTCATGAGCCTTTTATTAAAGGCAGCAGCAGGTCAAATCCCATCGAGCAATTGCAATTAATCATAGATAATTCAAGGTCTGAAAATATAGATTATCTCCCCCATTTCTGGGGAGGCGCTGTTGGATATTTTGGCTATGATATTGCCCGCTTTATCGAGAGGATACCCCTGATTGCCCCTGATGACCTTAATATACCCGACCTTTATATCGGCTGGACAGATGAAGTCATTGTATTCGACCATCTTGAGAATATTGTAAAGGTTATTGTGTGTCTTAAAAGGGGTGAGGATTATAAAGAGGGGGTGGAGAGGTTGAAGAGGCTGGTGTCAAAAATCAGAAGCCAGAAGTCAGAAGCCAGAAGTCAGAAATTTATAGCAAAGAATCTAAAGGCAAATATGACGAAGTATCAATTTATGAATATTGTAAAAAGGGCGAAGGAGTATATAAAGGCAGGGGACATATTTCAGGCAAATCTATCGCAGAGATTTGATGCAGAATTTGAAGGCGGCGTATGGGAATTTTACAAACGGCTCAATAAAATAAATCCATCCCCATTTGGAGGCTATATAAAATTTGACGATATGTATATTGCAAGTGCCTCACCTGAGCGACTTATAAAGGTTACACCTTACACACCCCCCTTTATTAAAGGGGGGACGGGGGGGTTAATCGAAACAAGACCAATAGCAGGGACAAGACCGAGAGGGAAGGATAGCACAGAGGATAAGAGCCTTTCCGCAGAGCTTCTTCTGAATGAAAAAGAGAGGGCTGAACATATAATGTTAGTGGATTTAGAAAGAAATGATCTTGGAAGAGTGTGTAAATATGGAACAGTAAAGGTGGATGAGCTGATGACCCTTGAATCCTATTCCCATGTATGGCATATTGTCTCAAAGGTAGTGGGGGAGCTGCGTGATGATGTAAAATTTATTGATATACTGAGGGCATGTTTCCCAGGTGGAACAATTACAGGGTGTCCAAAGGTGAGGTGTATGGAGATAATCGAAGAGCTTGAACCTGTGAGGCGTGGGATTTATACCGGCTCGATGGGTTATATAGGCTATGATGGGAGGGCTGATTTGAATATCATAATAAGAAGCGCACTAATAAAAAATAGTAAGATATATTTTCACGCAGGTGCAGGAATAGTGGCGGATTCTGAGCCTGAGAAAGAGTATGAGGAGACTCTATTTAAAGCAAGGGCAATTATGGAAGCATTAACTTGAAGTATAGGAATTTCAATCCTATACTTGATTACACAGATTTTAAAAAGATTACACCGATTAAAAACTATGTAAGTGGTTGATTGCAGGATTTATAGTGAAGGCAATAATTAACTTGTAGGGCAAGCCTTCAGGCTTGCTTGTTTTGCAGGGCTAAAGCCCTGCCCTACGGCAAGTTATTTATTGCCGTTGCTATAGGTCATATTATTTCCGTCTAAATCGAGTTATGAAATTTATTGCCTCCTCCTTATTGGATATAATTCCTTCTGCCCTGCGGTCTTCTATCTCTTTCAGTATTTCTCCAATATCCGGACCGGATTTTAAGCCGAGCCTTTCCATCACTTCATCGCCTGAAAGAAGCGGAGAATCTACCTGTTTTACGAAGTCATCAAGATAGAAATCTATCATCCTCCTTACCAGCCCTTCTATGTCAGCGGCTGTATCGTCAAAGATACCGGAACCCCTTGTCGCATGAATATCCGCTATACTCAGGAGGCAGACAAATACCCCTGCCCTCCGGGTGTCCTTGAAAAACCTGAAGATTGCCCTGTTTGTTACCTTATTTTCTTTACTCAGCAAGAGGGGTCTCATGTGATTTCTGACTATAGACGACATCGCATTACAGGCATTATTTCCAAGCTTCAACCTCTCTCCCAATCGCCCGCCGATCTCAACAGAGAATTTTTCATGATTTATGAACCGCACCTCTCCATATTCATCTACCCTCTTTGCAGTCGGTTTTCCTATATCATGTATAAGGGCAGAGAGCTTCAATATCTCCCTGCACTGTATTCCGTGTTCCAGCATGTCCGAAAGCATGTCCTCTATTTGCAGATACTTCTCGGGAAAGACCCTGCTTAAATTCTCCATGAGCATTTCTATGGTCTTGATGGTATTTAAAGAGTGGTCCCATAATGGATACTTGTGATGTCTTCCCTGATCGATGTTTTCCATTGCCTCAATCTCCGGGATAATCTCTTTAAGAAGTCGAAGCTCCTTTAATTTTTGAATATATTTATGCGATTCTTTGCAAGAGAGAATTTTAAAAAGCTCATCCCTCACCCTTTCTCCTGCCGAATGTTTAATTGTAGGGCTATTTTCTCTAATAGCATGCCCTAAATCACCGGCGATTGTAAAACACAACTGGGACTCAAACCTTACAGCCCTTAACATTCTAAGAGGGTCATCATACAGAGCCTTTTTATCATAGACTCTTATAACTCCCTTTTCGATGTCCTTAATGCCGCCTGTAGGGTCAATAAGGATAAGATTTCCGCCGCCGAACAAATTACTTAGACTTACGGCAATAGAATTTATTGTAAAATCCCTTAATTTAAGGTCATCTTCAATCCCTTCGCCCCTTATTCTGGAAAAATCTAAAATAATTTCCTTATTGACTTCTGGCTTCCGGCTTCTGGCTTCTGGCTTCTTTACCACTACCCTCGATACAGACCTCTCCTTATCTAAAGGGAAATAACTGCCTTTAACAGCATCTCCAGCCTTTTTACCAAATAAAAGGGCATCTCCATCCACGGCAAAATCCAGGTCAAGGCTGCCTGCTCCCGATTCCCGACCTCTGCCCCTGATTGATTCTATCAGGGGTATCGAGTCTCGAATAATACCGCCGACCAAATATACCTTCATCCTCAAATCAAGGGAAATGTCTTGTATCGTTTTGATAAAAGGAAGGGATGTCAGGCTGTTTTTTAAACTATTGTTCATCTAAAAATACCATTCCTTATCTCCCCTCCCATCAAGGGAGGGGAGATAATAAAACTCTTCCTTATTCTCTCTCCCCTTGTGGGAGAGGAATTGGTAAGGGGAGGGTAAACCCTATAACTTATT
>JACQEW010000039.1 GCA_016200365.1 Nitrospinota bacterium | reverse complement strand
TGGAAATGCCCTGTGCTCTTGGCACAGGGTTACTTCTTTCTTCCTTGCCGCAGGGTATAATGCCCTACGGTCAAGGTGTGGGGGTTTACAGGAAAACGGGAAAAATGTATTTACACTTATTATACAGGCATGGTTATATATCTGTATGATTTCAATCATAATTAACTTGTAAGTTAAAAATTAACCATAAGGGCAAAAAAGCTTTCACTGTTAGCTAATTTTGTTTTGACTTTTTATGAGGACATCAATCATAATTTTTGTTTCTTTTAACTTCTTCTAATTTTGTGAAATACAATGCGGAACGGAATACAAACTTTACAATCTCCATGATAAGGTGTATATTAAACCTATTGATATTTAAGCTTTATAGGGAGGTAATATATAGCTATGCAAAGGATATTATTTATAGCTTTATGGTTTATATTAATATTTCCAATCTTATCTTTTAATTCATTTGCAGATCAACATGATGATAAACAGTTTTTCATTAACGATACACACAAAAAAATGAGGATGTTCCATGATTTGTTTGAACAGTTGGGAAAGGATTTGCAGAATTTATCGCATTGTATGAAAGGGAATAAAATACTTTAATGGATTTGATACCTCTAAGATATTTCATATAAAGCTCTATCGTTATTACTTGAACGATAAATGTATCATCGGTTATTTAACGGTAAATAATATATTCATGTCTTATTCTCTTGAACTTCCGTGGAAAAACAATAGTAAAGATGTTAGTGCAATTCCTGCTGGAACTTACTATGGTTATTTGAGATATAACAATGAGGATAAATGGAGAATAGAATTACTCGATGTTCCTAAGAGGGATAACATTCAGATACCTATCGGAAATAGTATCAAAGATACTAAAGGTTGCATCCTCATAGGTAAAAAAACAGACATTAGTTCATGTGAGATAGAACCAGGGACAAGTCAACCAGCATATAAAGAATTCAAAGATGCCTTTTATTCACATAAAGATACTTGTTTGATGACCCCAAATAGAACAATAATTTTAACAATAGTAGATAATTATTGTCCTCTACTGGAGTCTAAAAACTAAAACACTCTCAGGAGGTGAATGGTTATGGAAATTGCTTACAGAATTATAGCAGACGAAAAAGTTAGATTTGGTAAACCAATAATAAAGGGGACACGTATTCCTGTAGATTTGATTATTGGTAAATTGGCAGGAGGGATGACTTACGAAGAAGTTATCTCTGAATATAATCTCACAAAAGAAGACATATTGGCTGCTCTGGATTACGCTGCAAAACACCTATCAGATGAAGAGATCAAAGCCGTAGCTTGAGATGCTTAAATTTATAATTGACGAAGATATGCCGCGCTCAACAGCGACTGTTCTTAGGAATAGAGGTTTTGAGGTTCTGGATGTGAGAGACTGTGGCTTAAGAGGAAAAAGTGACGACGATATTTTTCGGTTTGCCCAACAGGTAGGTGCAATAATTTTAACAGGAGATATGGGTTTTGGAAACCTCTTGCATTTTCCTATCGGGAGTCATGTTGGAATTGTTATTGCCCATTACCCTAACGAAATATCCGTTTCTGAATTAAATAATCAGATAATTAAAGCTTTTAATAATCTCACAGAAACAGACTTTAATGGAAATCTTATAATCCTTGAGCCAGGCAAGATTAGAGTGAGGAGGTGTTAAAATGCCAATATACGAATACGAATGCACCAAATGCAGTGACAATTTTGAGATTACCCAGAAGATAACCGACAAGCCCTTAAAGAAGTGCAGTAAATGCGGAGGAAAACTGCAGAAAATCATATCCAATACCTCTTTCGTCCTTAAAGGGACAGGATGGTATAAAACCGACTATGCCGCTAAACCAAAGGAAGGGAGTAAAAAGGAGGAAAAATCCTCTGAGGCTCAAAAAAAGCCATCGGAAAAGATTTCAGAAACAGCAGCTAAATAAAATTTAACCGCATATATCTGCGGCTAAAAGATTATTTAATATGAAAGATAAAGAGTCAAAGCTGTCTAAATTAATAGATGTGGGGATTGCCCTCAGCTATATCCGCCGCCTCGATGTGCTCCTCGATTATATATTGCAAAGGGTGACGGATGTGATGGATGCCGAGAGGAGCACCCTCTATCTGTCGGACAGCGAGAAGGGCGAGCTCGTTTCAAAGATAGCCCAGGATATGCCGGAAAAACGAGAAATCAGGCTGAAGATAGGACAGGGCATTGCCGGCTATACGGCAGAAACTGGAAAATTGGTGAATATACAGGACGCCCGGAACGACCCCCGCTTCGATAATACTTTCGATGCCGCCACAGGCTATACGACAAGAAATATGCTCTGCTCGCCAATGGCAAACAATCAGGATAAGATTATAGGTGTCATACAGGTTATCAACAAGAGAGAGGGTATTTTTGAAAAAGAGGATGAGGATATCCTGACCGCCTTTTCATCGCAGGCGGCAGTGGCAATAGAAAACGCCCGTCTGCAGGAAAACCTCAGAAAAAAGATGGACGAGATGGAGATGCTCCACAGGATGGAAATTAAGATAAGCTCCCTCTTTGAGCTGGATGATATCCTGCACACACTATTAGAGGACAGCATGAATACAATGGAGGTGGAGTCGGGCTCCGTTATTTTGATAGACAGAAAGAAGGGTGAGTTTTATTTTAAGGTTGCCCTTGGTCCAAAGGGTGCGGACATAGGTAAAATAAGGTTTCCTTTATCCGTTGGCATAGCCGGGTGGTCTGCTTTAAACAAAAAGGCGCTCTATGTAAATGATGTATTACACGACGAGAGGTTTTATACAAAGATTGCGGCGGAGATAGATTACCCCACAAGAAACATCCTCTGTGTCCCGATTTTTTTAAAAGACGAGGTTATCGGGGTTATGCAATTCATAAATAAAACAGGCAAAAATATCTTCTTCAATGACGATGACCTCAAGCTTGCCTCAATTATTGCCAGCCAGGCAGCCAAGGCGATCGAGAGGGCGAATCTCTTTAAAAAACTCATGAAGACAGAAAAACTATCGGCAATAGGCAGCATGGCAAGCTCCATAGTCCACGACCTGAAAACCCCGATAAGCGCTATCAAAAACTTTACGCATCTCCTGACGAATGAGAGAATATCTGCGGAAAAGAAGGGGCTCTTCACAGATATTATTAATAACGAAATAGACCGGTTCGTTCGCATGACCGAGGAGCTTCTGGAGTTTGCAAAGGGCAAGAAGATAAAGATGAATATGAAAGAAAGCAATATAAAACAATTTATTGATTATCTCTCGCCTTTTATCGAGAGGGATTTTGAAGGCAGAAACATAGAGTTTATAAAGTTACTCGATTATGACGGAACGATAAAAATGGACAGCGATAAGATGATGAGAGTTATACTCAATTTATCGGGAAATGCCGGAGACGCCATGCCGAAAGGCGGAAAATTTACCATAAAAGTCGCAAGGAAAAACAGCAGGGCTGAATTCATGATTTCCGATACCGGCACAGGCATTCCCAATGAGATTAAAGACAGGCTTTTTGAGCCATTTGCAACTTCCGGGAAAAGGAAAGGAACAGGACTTGGACTGGCAATAGCAAAGAAGATTGTTGAGGAACATCACGGAGAAATAAAGGTGGAGAGTAAAAAGGGAGAAGGGACTACCTTTTATATCTCGATTCCGGATTAACCAAAAATACAATCGGACGCAAATAAATCTTACCTCACCACGAACTCAATTTATCCATTTTCTGAAAATTTAGGTTCTTTCGTAAAAAAGTTGAAAACCGTATAAATAACCACTGAGACACAGAGAACACAGAGAAAAAAACTAATCTTTTTTGACAC
>JACQEW010000253.1 GCA_016200365.1 Nitrospinota bacterium | reverse complement strand
GATACAATAAAAAAATCTCCAAAATTTGGAAAGGCGTATAATGAATACGGTGCTGCATTAGTAATGAAAGGTGAAAATGAAAGCGCTAAAAGACAATTCTTAAAGGCGGCGGAACTGGGAGATAAAACTACTCCTCTTTTTAATTTAGGGTATCTTGCGATGAGAAATAATGATTTCGAGCTTGCCGAAAAATATTTTACCGAAGGGGTTAAAATAATTCCCGATGCAGCGGTATATAGAAAATTGGGGTCTGTTTACCTCGAAATGAATGGAAGATATAGAGATAAAGATTATTTATCAAAGGCAATCGAATATCTCGAAAAGGCATATCGGATGGACGGAGGCGATGAAATACTTGCCCTTAAATTGGCAGGATTGTATTGCCGAGTAAATAGATATGAAGATGCGAAAGCTATCCTCCAAAATGCTATTAACGGCAAACCCGGGTCATATATTGAAAAACCGGCAAGAAAGATATTGGACAAAATTAATGAATTGGAAGCAAAAGGAGGGATTAAAGAGTCTGTTGCCCAAATGGCAGGACAATAGAGATTTGTCTTGACCATACATGATATAGTATGTATAATTATACATAAACTTATTCTGGAGGTTAAATTATGTTACTCAATACAGAAAAGATGATTCCTGTAACAAAGCTGCAAAGGGAACTTACTCAAAGACTCAGAGAGGTATCAGAGACAGGTGAGCCTTTATTTGTAATAAGAAATAACTTACCGGCAGCAGTGATACTATCCTCCGAAGAATACGAATCTTTAAAAGAGGCAGAAGATATACTTGAGCATCTGGAAATTGCCGAGGTGATAGAAAAGAGATTAAAAGGACATAACCACACTAAAAACATCCCATGGGAAAGAGTGAAAAAGAAATATGCCTTATAAGGTTGAACTGCATCCTGATGCTACCGATGATTTAGACGCCCTTGATGGCTCGGTAAGAAAAGAGGTTGCAAAAAAGATTGATTCCCTTGCTAAAAATCCATTTTTAGGCAAACCTCTTGGAAATAAATTCGGTATTGACCTGACAGGATTTTACAAGCTGTATGTTGCAAGAAAGAAATATCGTATTGTTTATCGTTTAATCGGAGATTGTCTTGAAGTGATTGAGATTGTTGCTATAGGAAAAAGAGAGAAGGCAGAGGTTTATAAAATGGCTTTTAAGAGAATCAAAAATCTTCTAAAGAAAAAACCTAATGAAACCACAGATTACGCAGATTAACACAGAATTTCAGGGGTTAGGGGTTAGCGATTAGCGATTAGTTTTTTTTGCTAACCGCTAAACGCTAATCGCTTTTTTATTCATCTGCATAAATCTGCATCCAATAAATTTTATATGTCCCTCACTTCTGTAGTTAAACTCCTCCGTCCAAGTCATTGGATAAAAAACATCCTCCTCTTTGCCCCGCCCTTTTTCGGCGGGAGTATTTTTAGCGCCGGGGTGTTGAAGTCATCGCTCCCTGCCTTTATCTCATTTTCTTTTGCTGCCAGCGCCATTTACATCTTTAATGATATTCACGATAGGGAAGCAGATAAAAATCACCCTATCAAACAAAGAAGACCTATAGCATCGGGAGAGATTTCTGCAGGGGCTTCTCTAATTTTTTCTTGTATTTTAATTACCCTGTCAATTCTATTTTCTCTCTTTATCAATACCTCCTTTGCCTATTATATATTTTCATATCTTGGACTCAATATTTTATATACCCTTCGCCTTAGATTTTTACCAATCTTTGATATATTCTCTATCTCGGCAGGATTTATTATAAGGGTTATGGCAGGAGGCGAGGCATTTAAGGTAGAGGTGTCCAACTGGCTTTTTTTGTCTGTACTTTTTATATCCATATTACTGGCTTCAGGGAAAAGATTAAGCGAGATGAGCGCTTTAAAAAGCAATGCCCATCTTCACAGAAAGGTTCTCGGAGAATATCCTGACGGCTTTCTCGAATCACTCCTCTGGCTCACAGGGGCTGCCTCTTTGATAAGCTACTCCCTTTACACAATAGAAAAGGGGGAAGACCTTTTCTATACGGTTATTCTCTCAGCCTTCGGCTTAATCAGATACCTTTATATTGTAAAGATGGGAAAGGGCGAGCCTGTGGATGCTATATTGGGAGACAGGGTTTTATTAACAACAATAGCTTTATGGGTTATTACAGTTGGATATTTAAGATATGCTTAGTTTCTTTTCTGTATTACATCTTCCAAAATGCTTAAATACTGTTTTGCCGTTTTATCCCAATTAAACATCTTAACCTGTTTTAATCCCTTTTGAATTAATTCCTGCTTTAAATTCCCATCAGTAATTACCTTATAAATACCTTCAGCAATGCTGTTAATATTATATGGGTTTATGTAATATGCAGCATCACCGCATGCCTCCGGCAGGGATGCAACATTTGAGACCACAACAGGACATCCGCAAGCCATAGCTTCCAATGGCGGCAATCCAAAACCTTCATAAAAGGAAGGATATACAAATATGTTTGCACCATTGTAAAGATAAAGCAAATCACCGTCAGGTACAAAATCCGTAAAAACAATACGCCCTTTTATCACGCTATCGAATTTATCCAATGTCTGAAATACTTCCTTATATCTCCATCCCCTGCGTCCAACAATTACAAGTTTATGTGTTATATTTTTTTGATTACATAAAAGTCTAAATGCCTTTAACAATCCGATTATATTTTTGCGAGGCTCTATTGTAGCAGCAAAAAGGATATAATGCTCTCCGGTATTATATTTTGATTTTATGTAATCGATTTTAGAGAAATCTCTTATGATTTTGAAACTTTCGGATATCCCCGGGTATATTACATGGATTTTTTCTTTATCGACAGGGACTTTTTTCAAAATGTCTTCCTTTGTGCAGTATGATATCGAGATAATAGCATCTGCCTGTTGAATGAATTTTGGTAAGAATATCCTATAATAGACACATAATCGTCTTAAAAAAAATTGGGGGAAAAGCAGAGGTATCACATCATAAACAATAATTACAGAAGGCTTTTTTATTCTTGGAAGACATGTCCCGGCAAAAATACAGATATCCTGGTTTTTTAATCTTAAAAATGAATCTAAAGGTATATTAAGGATATTGGATAATGCCGCAACTAAAAACCATGCCTGTAAAGGCATGTGCGGAGTTTCGATGAAATTTACATTTAACTTTTTTAATTCTTGCGATGGAGAATTTGAGGAAAGGAAAGAATAGATATTTTCCGGGGCAACTTTCTGCAAATGCTCCATTAAGTTTGGGGCGAACCTGCCTATGCCATCCCAATATTTTTTTGAAAATACATCGATACAAATACGCATTATCCTTCCATCCTTAGTAACTTACAGATCAAATTCTTGCTTTTCTGGCAAGAAAATTTTATAAGCGAAGAAACTTTCCTCGAACGACTTTTTATTTTTTCTTTTGTTCATCTAAAATTTAAAATAGCGAAAAAGAAAAAATAACGGAAGTGAGAGGAAAGTTTCTTCGCTATTATAACCTTTTCCGGCTTGTCCGAGTTAATGCTTTATTAAATATCTCGAGCATCTCATAACCAAATCTATCCCAGCCGAGATTTTCTTTTACCCACTCTCTCCCCTTTTTTGCCATCTCCCGATAATAATTGGAATTGATATATATATCCTCGATTGCCTTTGCATAATCATCCGTAACTATGCCAATATTCTCTCTTTTTATAATATTCGATGCGGTCATTTCGGGCGAGACGATAATGGGTTTTCCTGCGCAAAGCGCCTCAAAGGGGGACAGCCATCCTCCCTGTTCTTTTATTGGATGCAGCAGGACATCGGAGGCATGAAACAGGTCTCTTATATCTTCCCTCTTCAAATGACCGGTTAATAATACATAGTCTTTAAGGTTATTTTCTTGAACATATTTTTCCAACATTTCTTTGTATTCACCTTCGCCCCATCCTGCCAATATCAGTTTTATATTTGTAATCTTATCTTTCAATTCCTGAACTGCCTTGATACTCGCCATTTGATTTTTAAATGGGGTTAGCATACCAACCTGAAGGATTGTAAAATTTTTAGCCGCTCCAAACCTATGTTTAGCCCTTTCACCCTCGCCTTTACAAAAAAAATCATAATCAATACCATAATGGATAATATCCGGTGTTATGCCATATAATTTTTTAAATCTGCGGGCATTAAATTCATCTGCCACAACAAAACATTTTATATATTTTTTTACAACAAATTTTTCAAAAAATAATAATATCTTGCTGAGTAATCTTGTTTGAAAAGACAGGTTGTTAAGTTTTAAAATTAGATACAACTCCGGCTCATTGCACATCCATACAAAGGGTTTTTTATACGGGAAAACGGAGATCTCTGCCGGAAAATTATGAACATTTATCACATCGAAGTCATCGAGACAATTACATATCCCCCTTTTAATCGCCAATATTTCTCCAATTATATTTGAGAATTTATTTTTTACTATGATAATTTCAGTCTCTCTTAAATCATGCCGAACCTCCGGAAGCATCGAAGTTGTGAGGAGTGCATTTTTTACTCCCCTTTTTGTAAGGTAGTTGCAGAGTTTGACTATCAGTAATTCAGCCCCGCCATAGACATAAAATCTTGGGTAGACAATCAAGACACGCATATTTTATTTCTCTTTTGTAATATCCCAAATTCCATATTCCTTTATCCTGTGTTCTGTCCTATATGCCCTGCACCCTGCACAAATTTTTGGAACCGGGGCGCAGGGATCAACTACCATCTTTCGGAATTTAGCATAGTAATCCCCTCTCCATACTTCTTTAAAATCTTTCTCGAATAGATTGCCAAAGGAATATTCACGGAGAAATGGCCGCTTATTGGACATAAGCACGCTGCAACAGGGGAGGACATATCCCGGCATCATTATGTAAGGCTCCATCCATGCAATGCAGCATTCGATAGGGGGATTTCGTCTTTCTTCTGCATGTGAGAATCTGAACTCGATACCGTTTTTCCTTTTTAGAAGTTCTTTAAGAATATCCAATGGAATCCCGCTTAGATAGTGCGAATATATCTCCGGAAAATATAGCAGCCCTGCAAACTCTACTATCGATGACGAACCGCCCCATTCATTGGGTTTGGCAATAGAATTAAGTAAATCTAAAAATAACGGCATCTCATGCATATTTTCTGTTAATATAACGTATCGGAAGGATAGATGAGGAAATGGTGTTCGATTTGTTTGTTTATATTTAATAATATCTTTAAGGTTATTAATGACATTTTCATAATCGCATCCTATTTTAATTAATTCATAGGTCTTCTTCGTTGCAGCATCAATGGAGACATAAATTCCCTGAACATAGGGGAATACATCTTTTTTCAAGGTTTCAAAAGAAATATCGCTCAAGTGGTCAACTAACCATATGGAAGTTTTATGTTTTTCCCAGAGGTATTTAAGCATCGAGGTATAATCTTTATTAAGAAAAGAAGAGCCTTCCCCCGTCATATTTATCCATCTAATATCGGGAAATTGATTCACAATATGCTTAAATTCATCGAGAGAAAGGTGTCTCTTTACCTGTGCATCTTTTTGCCAGTAAAGGTATTCGCAGATAAAACATTTCTTGTTGCATACTGTAGTGGTCTCGATCTCAAAAAATCGCGGCAGAGGCGCTTTATCGGGAAATTTTTGAATCAGATTCGATAACCCTAAGTGGTAAAACCATTTTTGCGAGCCTTCTCCGGTCGGGACTAATGCCTTTGTATAGTAAAAATTAATAAATTCCTTGAGTTTGAAATGCTTTAATAGATAACTAAAACTTCTAAAATCGCGTATAAACCCCCCGATATAAGATTTTGCAAGATAAAAAGAACCGAATATCTCTTTATTTAAATCGGATAGTCCTACTGCGCGGTTATTATTTATCTCTTCCATAAACCAGCCTCACATCATTTATTGTTATCCCTTTTATAAGGTAAAGGAATACCCCATAAATAAGCATCCCTCCAGGCAATAGAAAGAAGATGTTTAAATTTAGTCCTGATTTTAGAAACAGTGTCATAATAACAGTTGCAAAAAGGGGCCTAAGAATATAATCATGGATAGGCACATAAACTACCTTATTAAACTGCCAATAATAGAAGAAAAATCCAAGAAGCTCTGCCAAAACCGTGCTTATAGCAGCCCCGACTATGCCATATATAGGTATTAAGATAAAATTCAGCAATATATTTACGGCAGCCTGCATACTGACTATTTTTAGGTATACATCCTGTTTGTTGCATGCCCACAAACCTCTTGCATAAATCATATTTATATATATCAATGCTGCAACCCATATTAAAATCTTGAATGTAAACACT
>JACQEW010000038.1 GCA_016200365.1 Nitrospinota bacterium | reverse complement strand
CACAGATTTACACAGATGAACACAGATAAATATAATTAAAATCTTTATCCTGATTTTTCTGTGTTTATCTGTGTCCAATATTTTCTTTTTTCTCCATTTCCCCTATTTCTCCATTCTCCTTAATCTTTTTCTTTTGTTCTTTGAGAAATATTTCTCTATTATCTTTAATCCAATCTACAAGTTTTCTTATGCCGTCCTTCGGCATAATCTTAGGTGACCAGCCAAGTTCTTTTTTCGCTTTATCAATATTACAAACAAAATATCTCAAATCACCATGCCTGTCAGGGGCAAACTTAACTTCAGGTCTTTTGCCATTAATATCTTCCAATATATCAATACACTCTAATAAAGATATTGCAGTATCCCGCCCTCCGCCTATATTGTAAATACCGGGTTTTCTATTTTTATAAAAGGCATCGAAGGCATCACATATATCTGTGACATATATGATATCCCTCACCTGTTTTCCGTTTCCAAATATCGTAATTGGCCAATCGAGGACACTGCGGATAGATAAATTTGCAACCCATCCATGGTCTTCACCCCCGAACTGTCTTGTCCCATATATCCCTGTAAGGCGAAAGCTCGCAGCCTCGATTTTGTAAGTATCTATGTAAACCTTAACATAAATATCGCCGGCAGCTTTTGATGCATGCAAAGGTGTAAGGGTGCCTCCCATTGTTGGATAATTTTCATCTATACTATCAGGCTCTCTGCTATATTTTTTCCCCGCCTCTCTCAGTGTTTCATTGATTTTATTGCCATAGATATGTATAGTTGCACATGATACAACTGGAATCTTTAATGTTCTTGCCGTTTCAAGAACATTAAAAGTTCCCATGATATTAGTTGTAATATCTAACAGAGGGTCTTCCCAGCTTATTGTCATAGCAGGCTGGGCAGCAGTGTGAATTATATAATCGCACCCATGGGCATGCTCCATTAGTTCTTCTAAGTTTTTAATATCGGCTTTTACCATATTAATACCAAGTCCTTTGAGATAATTCCAGTTGTAATTTCTTGCCGATTCAGCCGCAAAACCGGTTCTTGTCAATTCATGTTTGGTCATGTTATCGTATGAAACAATCTCAATACCTTTTTTAACAAAGAACTCACACACGTGAGAGCCTAAAAAACCACAGCCTCCGGTTACCAAAACTTTCTTAAGTTGAGCAGACATCTTAAATTTTCTCCATTATGATAATCGCATATTTTTAAGACAGCAGCAAAGTTCGGTTTTAGGATATTATACTTCAAATTATAGATGTAATAATACATCTTTTACACTTACATTCTCAAGACAATCCCTCTTAATAACTGTTACTTTTTTTCCTATAGGACTCCAGACAGCAGGGTCTGTAGGACCATAGAGGGCGATGGTTTTTACACCTGTCAAGGCTGAAAGGTGGGTAACTCCTGAATCGTTGCCTATATAATAATCGCATCTTTTTATAACTGAAGCTAATTTCATAATCGAAAGGTTTTCTGCAAGCACAGGTGTGAAGTCTGTGAGTTTTAAAAATCTTTTCTTTGTATTTTTATCTGCTGGTCCTGAGATGAGAATTATCTTAAAACCCTTCTTTGATAAAATCTTTGCCACTTCTGCAAATCTCTCCACCATCCAGTTCTTTTTTTCGCTGCCGCTCCCCGGATGAATTGCCACGATGCCCCTCTCACATGAAGGCAGAAACTCCTCTGCAAATTTTATATCTTCATCTGTAAAATCAATCTCTGGTTTATACCCATTAGCTGTATATGTAGCGCCGACCTTTATGGTCGGCTGGAAGCGGGGGATGAACCCCCGCGCTACGATTCTATTATTTGGGGGATGCCCCCGCATTGCTGTTACACCAAGAGGCGATAATGAATCCATAATCTGTATGGAGAAATGCTTATTATTTATTCTTGTCCCTGTATGCTTTAAGCAGGGAGAGGCGGGATTGTGATAAACAATTTTTTGGACACCTGAGCTTTTGAGATTCTCTCTGAAGCACCCTTCTTTGTCCGGTCTTAAGAGTATGATAAGCTTAAAGCTGTGGAAGTAATTTTTTAGCTCCTCCGGTAATTCTCCATTCTCTGTGAAAAAATTCCATATACCATTTTTATCAATGCCCTCGCCTCTATCTATATATTTTCTCGATAGGGGAAGAAAGGATGGGTTTGCCATTAATTCTATATGAGCAGCAGGAAAGGATTTTCGCAAAGCATATAATGCAGGAAGGGTTAAAATGAAATCGCCCAATGCACCGCCGCGAATGACAAGAATATTGAAAAAAGCAGCCATTAAATTAGATTGCTTCGTCGCTTACGCTCCTCGCAATGACACTTCTACTTTCCCTGTCTGCGTGCGGACACGCCTGTTTGCGTGCTACGCACAGGCAGGCACAGGCAAGTGTGTCAGTGCGATCCTGAACTTGATTCAGGGCTGCGTATGTTTGTGGCTCGATTCAGTCTTTGATGTTTTCTGACCTGTTATGTTTTCGATATTTGATTTTATGACTGAATTGGGCGGGTAAAATCCCTTTTTCACCGTAAGATTAGGATAAATCCATGTATTCTTGCCGATGACAGCACACGGCGAGGTAACTGTATTGCACCCGATTTCGACATAATCGCCGAGGGCCGCACCAAATTTTTTCATGCCTATATCTACGACCTTCCCTTCTGTATGTATTTTTATTGTATTTATCCTGCCTGTCTTCTTTTCTTCGGGTGTTCTGAATTGAAGGTTTGCAAGTTTTGTCCCTGCCCCAAGATTTACATAGCTCCCCACAATACTGTCGCCTATATAAGCAAAATGACCTGCCTCCGAATGGTCCATGAATATGGAATTTTTTATCTCTGTCGTGTGCCCTATTACAGATTTATCACCTACGATTACATTCCCTCTGAAATATGCACCCTGTCTTACTTCACAGTTATTGCCGATAATTGCAGGGGCTTTTATAACGGCAGTCGGCTCAAGCACTGTTCCGCTCCCGATAAATATGCCCAATTCTTTTAAAAACAGGTCAGACCATATCTTAACCTCTCTGCCTACATATAATATCTTGTCTATCAGGTTGTCCTTTTCATCCCTCACCTCTTGAAGCGTCACCCCTTCAATAATCATCTTGGGCTGGACTGTCTTTTCTATCTCCTTAAACCAGTCCTTTATGTATTTATTAATCCTTCCTGTTACTTCCCAGTAATATCCTGCCCCTTCAAATATAGCTTTATGTCTGAAGTCCTGCAAATGCTCAAACAAATCTTCAATCTTTAACATATCCACCTCCTTTTTTAGTGAAAGTGTAGATGCAAGTGTAAGGGTAAGTGTTTTTTTACTTCCACTTACACTTTCATTTCAGGTGTTAGATAATCCTTTACCTGCTCGCCTATACATGAACCCCTGACATTTACGCCTGTTTTATCTTCCGTCCCTGAGTTTCTTACAAAGATACAGCCCCTCAAAAATCCCCCCTCGCCCCCCTTTACTAAAGGGGGGATGGGGGGATTATATATTGCCATATAAAGCATATCCGGCTCCTCATCCCTCTCCTTTAAACACAAATCCACATCCTTACCAAATTGCTCTAAAATGGTGTTTCTTATAAATTTTTCCAGATTCTTCCAGAGGTTAGTCCCCTGTGCCAATCTGGATTTATCGGTGTTATAAATATAAAAGGTCTTTTTAAAGCCATTCTCAAATGGGTGGTGGAGTTTCTGGAAATAAAGTGGAGAAATCCCCCCTTGCCCCCCTTTATCAAAGGGGGGAATTAAAAAAGATTCTGATGCAGCAAATGTATTTATAGCGCTCTTCAGTCCATTACCGGCAAATATAGATATTTCTCTGCCATCATTAGTTCTCAAATACCCTTCTGTAATATTATGCCCGCTCTCCTCGCTGCCTATTGCAAATCTATCCGATTGCATCGCCTCTTTAAGAAGCCATTTATCACCTACACCTGTAATTACTGTCTTGAATCCGAGCCTTTCAGCGGCAATAGCAGCATTGAGGTCGCTTTCAACAGTATTCACATAGAGAGAGCCTTTATATTTTTCCGGATTTATCTCCATAAGATACATCGCCTGCAAGAATGCAGTCTCATCTCCAGACAGGACAATCACCGTGTCATCAAACGGGTTATAATCTATACGATAAAACCTGTCTCCATCTGCATCAAATACAGCGCCCGATACCCTGACCTCTCCTTTCTCAATCTCCGTCTTTTTCTCTTTTCCGATTTCAAAAATCTCTTTTACTGTCCTGTTCTTTTCAAATCTTCCGCCGGATTCGGTCATCTCCCGTGTAATAGAAGATACCCCTTCCAGATTCATCACACCGCAGTTAAGATTTACATCGCCGGTGAGGTAGTGGCTGACCTCGATTACTTCCTGAAATCCTAATCTCCTGAAAATATCGGCAGCTATCCCTGAAAGGGAGCCGTTTGCAGGGTCAACAATCAAAATTATTTTTGAAAAAATGCCGGATTTCTGAACCCATGAATTTTTTATATCACACGAGAAATCGGTAAACACCCTTACTGCATCATCATGGACAGACTCAATTGCACCTACCCCCCCCATACCCCCCTTTCTTAAAGGGGGGTGAGAGGGGATTGCTGTTTCAAAAATTTTCTTTGTAAGTCTTATATCATCTTCTATGAAAAACTTCAATCCAT
>JACQEW010000256.1 GCA_016200365.1 Nitrospinota bacterium | reverse complement strand
GTGCGGGAAAACCGCATGCACGGTTTGACGAGGGGGACAGATGAAATGAACGAAAATTCAGGGAATCTGTCTCTACTCTACTGTCCAATATTTTCTTTTTTCTCCATTTCCCCTATTTCTCCATTCTCCTTAATCTTTTTCTTTTGTTCTTTCAAATCTTTTTAAATGTTTTTGAAATTCTGAGGATACAAAGGGGGTGATGGAATGACGCAAAATAAAAATGAAAAAGTTATTGTTCATGTAGATGCCGATATCGAGGAGCTTATACCGGGATTTCTTCAGAACATGGAGGAGGATGTTCAAGGGATACTGAATGCAATCGAGAATGGGGATTATGAGACTATTCGGATAATGGGTCATTCTATGAGAGGGTCGGGCGGCGGCTATGGGTTTGATGCCATCACGGATATGGGACACTCGATAGAAGAGGCTGCACAGGGGAAAAACTCCGAAGAGATAAAAAAATGGGTGGCAGAGCTTTCAAGCTATCTCGATAGGGTTGAAGTTGTTTATGAATAAGAAGAGGATGTTGAGAACAAAGACTTGATTTTAGACAGGATATAAGTATATCAACAAAATCATCTTAAATGTCTATACGAAATATTGGTAATGGTAAATGGGTAATTTATTTTTTTTAGTGAGTCTTAGAATGTTTCTGTATATAGTATGTTACTAAAGTTCCTACAGTTCCAATTATGGCAAGTATTAAAAAAATTATCGCATCTTTACTCATCTTCAACACCCCCTTCTATAATATACGCCCACAAAAAGAATACTATCGCTGCCCAAATACCAGTTGTTATACTGAAAATATCCCATTCGCCTTTCATAAAATTTCCAACTACAACTATAAGAAAGATTCCCTTGCTTATGTCATATAGGTATTTAGATACACTCTCTCTTTGCTTCTTTGTCATGGGTTTAATATACTAAAAATATATCTATCAGTCAAGGTCTAAAATATATAATGTCAATTAAAAATATATATGTCTAAAATATATGTCTATACGAAATATTGGTAATGGTAAATGGGTCATTGATTATTATCCGCAAGGCAGAAAGGGAAAACGAAGGAGAATTATTTTTATTGGGACTGAAAAAGAAACACAGATAGAAAAAGATTTTTAAAGCTTTTATCTGCGTAAATCTGTGTGTATCTGTGGCTCATTAGGTTTTTTTAGGAGGGATACTATGCTTGAGAATATGAAGATAGGTAAAAAATTGGCGATGATTGGGGTGGCATTCAGTCTGCCAATAGTAGTTTTACTTTTTCTCACGATAAAAGGAATAAATTACGATATCGGGTTTAACCAGCTTGAGAAATACGGAAATAAATATCAACGCCCGCTTGAAAGACTACTTGAGCATATATCTCAGCACAGGCTGTTATCACATCGTGTTCTATCCGGCAATAACCAGATTAAGGGCATGCTATCAAAAAAAGAGGCTGAGATAGAAGGGGATTTTAAAGCCCTATCGGATGTTGATAAAGAGATAGGAGAGGTATTACAGGTTACTGACGAAGGGCTTGCAAAAAGAAAGAGAGGGCATTATCGCGTCGGCACATTAAAGAAGGAATGGGAGGAATTGAAATCCGGACTTTCAAGCCTTAAGCCTGAAGAGAGTGATGCTCGACATCGTCATTTGATAGGGGATATCAGAACCATGATTACTCATATAGGTGATACCTCGAATCTTATACTCGACCCTGACCTCGATACCTATTATATGATGGACGTTACACTCCTTGCCCTGCCGCAGACACAGGACAGGCTGCAGGAGATTGTTGCTTATGGAGAGGATGTCCTGAAAAAGGGGAAGCTCGATATAAAGGAGAGTATTCAGTTTAGCGGATATGCAGCCATCCTCAAGCAATTTGACATTGATAGGGTCAATGCCAGTGCCCGGACAGCTTTAAATGAGGACCAGAATTTTCTTGGGATTAGCCCCAGCCTTCATCAGAATCTCCCTCCTGCCCTTAAAGGGTATAACATTGCAGCAGAAGAATTTATAAAGAACCTGAAACAGCTCGTAGATTCGGAAGGTAAGGAGATTAAACCGGAGCAATATATTATAGCAGGCGAAAAGGCTATCGAGGAGGCTTTCAGGCTATGGGATGTTTCTATCGGGGAGATGGATAAGCTGCTGGAGGCCCGTATCGCCAATTATAAACAGTATAGGGCAATCGCCCTTTTCCTTACATTACTGGCAATAGCTATCTCATCGGTTCTTGTCTTTTTTATTATAATGGATATTGTCAAACCCCTGAAGGATATATGCAGCACTGCTTTAAAAGTGAGGGATGGAGACCTTTCGACGCAAACAGACGTTCGGAGGAATGATGAAATAGGCATCCTTGCTGCATCCTTTAATGATATGGTCGGAAAACTAAAAGGCTCCAGGGAAAATCTGGAGGATTACAGCAGGAATTTAGAGCAGAAGGTGGAGGGGCGCACTGCCGAGCTGAAAATCGCCAAAGAAGAGGCAGAATCGGCTAACCGTGCAAAGAGCGAATTTCTTGCAAGCATGAGTCATGAGATAAGGACGCCAATGAATGCAATCATAGGCATGTCTGATTTATTATGGGATACCGAGTTGACATCCGAGCAGAGACAGTATGTTCATGTATTCAGGTCGGCAGGGGAGAATCTCCTGAACCTTATTAACGATATCCTCGACCTATCAAAGGTTGAGGCAGGGCAACTGACACTTGAGACGATTGACCTTGACCTAAGGGAGGTCGTTGAAAAACTCTGTGAGGTTATGGCGATAAGGGCGCATCAGAAAGGACTTGAGCTTGCCTGCTATATTATGCCCGGTGTTCCTACAGATTTGATTGGGGACCCGTTGAGAATAAGGCAGATTTTAGTAAATCTTATTGGAAATGCAATTAAGTTTACTGAAAAGGGAGAGGTAGTTGTAACAGTTAAAAGTGAAGAATTAAGAATGAAGAATGAAAAGCAAGATATAGAATTGCCTTTAACTCTTAACTTTTCTGTCAAGGATACAGGGATTGGCATACCACCTGAGAAAGTGAATGCTGTTTTTGAAAGCTTCACACAGGTGGATTCCTCTACTACGCGGAAGTATGGCGGGACAGGACTCGGTCTGACCATCTCAAAACGGCTTGTGGAGATGATGGGAGGACGAATATGGATTGAAAGCAAATTAGGAGAGGGGACTACATTTTACTTTATGGTTAAATTAGGTATTCAAAGTAGTGCGAAGCTTCAGCTTCGCTTATCTGAAGTTGACATGAGGGGATTAAAGGTCCTTGTTGTAGATGACAATGTTACAAATCGGATAATCTTAAAGGAGATGCTCTCTGAATGGGGAGTATTGGTAACAGAGGCAGAGGGTGGAGAGGAAGGGCTTTCGGAGCTCAGACGCGCGAGGGATGCAGGAGAACCCTATAAGCTGATGTTACTTGACTGTCGTATGCCGGGGATGGATGGGTTTCAGGTAGCGGAGCATATAAAAAACGACTCAAATCTTGCAGGTATGACTGTTATGATGCTCACCTCCGACAACAGGGAGGGGCATACCAAAAGGGCAAAGGAGCTTGGGATAGCAAAATACATGGTTAAACCTGTAAAGAAATCCGAGCTAATGGATGCAATAGCACTGGCAATTGCCGGCAAGAAGGCTGCTGCTCAATCTGTGGGACAGGCGTCCCGCCTGTCTGACAGCCGAGACGGCTGTCCTACCCTTGAAGACATCCGTTCCCTTAACATCCTCCTTGTTGATGACTCGAGGGACAACCGTCTGCTCATCGAGTCCTATCTCAAGAAGACCCTTCATAAAATAGATATAGCCGAAAATGGCGAGATGGCTGTGGAGAAGTTTATGTCAGGCGAGTATAACATTGTGCTTATGGATATGCAGATGCCTGTGATGGACGGATATACTGCCACGAGGATTATCAGGAAATGGGAGGTGGAGAGGGGTGCAGAGTCCACCCCGATTATTGCCCTTACTGCATACGCACTTAAAGAAGATGAGCAGAAGAGCCTCGATGCAGGCTGCACATCTCATCTCACGAAGCCCATAAAAAAGGCAAAGCTGATGGAGACGATACAGGAATATGCAAAAAACAAAACCTGATAGAACACGGATGACACGGATAAGACGGATTTACACGGATTTTTAAAATTATAAAAACAAGGAGAAAGGGGAAAAGGGGAGAGATGGGGATAAGAAAAGAATAAAAAAATATTTTCTTTTTTCTCCATTTCCCCTATTTCTCCATTCTCCTTAATCTTTTTCTTTTGTTCTTTGTGTGTATCTGCGAAAATCCGTATCATCTGTGTTATCCGTGTT
>JACQEW010000255.1 GCA_016200365.1 Nitrospinota bacterium | reverse complement strand
TGGTAAAAATCTCAAACTTGACAGTTTCATATTAAGGATTTTGAATTAAATGGATAAATTTACTAAACAAAGAGGAAAAGAGTTCATACTTGTCAAGTAGTAAAAATAAAGCAGGAAAAACGAGCGAAACAGTGAATTTTGAAATTGTAGAAAAATCAAAAAATAGTACATCCATCTTGTCATATTTTTCATATAGAGTTACCAATTCATTAAATTGTTTTACTTTCTCACTATCAATATCACTAAACAGCTTGTGATTTTTCATCTCTTTTTCCAGATTTAAAAGATATTCATTTCTTTTAGCTTTTACTATTCTTCCAAGTGATGCTTGCGGAACAAATATAAAAACCAAAGAAAATATTATAAATGGCACTATGATAAACCCCTTCATCAATTTGTCTATCCCGACATTGCTCCACGGAACACTTAAGAAGGTGGCAATTGTAATGCTTGTTTCTAGCCCAAAAGAAAGCGAAAAAGTCCCAACTAACCTCGATAGATTTCTAATTGATTGTGTGTATATAGGTAGAATATTCAGATCAAGATCTCCATAGTGCTGAAGTGAATGAATAAAATAAAGAGTTATTACGGCTAACCAAAGACCTGAACCAAGCACAAAAGAAGTTAACCCTGCGTATCCAATAAATAAAAGACGAGGAAATAATGAAAATGAAGGCGCCAGCCATATACACATTCCAGTTATAAATATACAAAAACCCAATTGACACCAAAGCTGTGGTGTATTATTAAACATAATACCAAGTGCAAATCGAAATTTGTCGAGTTGTTTTTTTGATTTAAATAAGGTAAGCACACAACTTAAAGTTGAAATGGTTTTATAATATGCATTTACTAATAAAATTAGAGCGGCTGAAAGGGTACTCGTAACCATAATAAAAGACAGGTGCAGCGTTGATGTAATTTCGACATTAGATAAACGCATGAAAGCAAGTAAAATAATATGAGTTATTGCGGAAACTAAAAAAGAAGCAAGAACAAAATGTAGCCGTGGAATACTTGGGATTATCCTCTCTATCTTAAGATAGTAAGGGATATAATTCTTTTTCAAAGAATCAACAATTTTGGTCTTTTCTTCATTAAATTCTTCTTGTTGGCTTTTATTGTTAAGCATATTTGTTATGATTAAGAACACTCTGAAAACCGCCAAACTTGTCATTGCGAACAATACGACGCAATTTTGCCTCTCTATAAATATACAAGATATCCTTCGCTGAGGAAATTAAACATAGCAATAAACGTTCTAATGGTTTTTTAGAGATTCATTGAATATATATTATGTTATCCTAAGCATGACTTTTATCAATCCCCATAAAGAAAGAATACGAGAAGGCTCTACTTCTTCTTTTAGAATACCCTCGAGTAATTTTCTAATTGATTCGTTCTTATTTGCCTGTTTTACAACCATATTTGGCACAAAGGGGTATTTAAGCCATTTTTGGGATATGATATATGGCAGATATTTGCTCTTTATTTCCTTATCTAATAAATTTTGATACAAATCTGACGCTGGTCTACAATAACCCTCATCACGATGGGCTATAATCGCCTTAGCAACTAATTCTCCACTTTTCATACATTTCCCAATACCCTCTCCAGTTGTAGGATAGGTTAGACCTAAAGCCTCTCCTGCAACCAAAATAGAACCATTTCCAACAAGGCTTCCCATAAACCCAGTCCAAAGTGGTGCTCCTTCTAAAAAACTCTGCTCTTCAGCGGTTGATAATACTTGTCTTGCAATAGGTGATTCCGTAACAAAGCGATTGTATAAATCATGTAAATTTATCCGATTATTGTTTCTATGCAAAAATAGACCGCATCCAACATTATAAGTGCCGTTACCAAGCGGAAAAATCCATGCGTAACCGGGCAATAAGAATTTTTCATAAGAAAATATTAATTCTTGCTCAAAAGTATTTGCAGCCTTAACATAGCGTCGAATACCAATAGCAGTTGGTCTTAGATACTTTAATAGACCAAGATTTTTTAAAGGTAAGGGATTGGCTCCAGTAGCAACAATAAGATACTTTGATGTAATATAGTGTTTATTATTTAAGTTATCATGGAATTCAACCTTATATTTAGAATTTTCATAGATACAATTTTCGAAAGAATAATTCCAAGCTGATTTTGCTCCTGCGGAAATTGCAGCATTACATAAGAGATTGTCAAATAAAATCCGCTTAATTGTAATGAAACTCCCATTTAATAATATAGAGTCGCCATTAGGAGCAATGATTCTAAACTGCGATAGTGAAAACCCTTCTTTATATACACTGTCATACAGTCCAATATTTTTTAGCATATCTATTGCATCAGGTATCAGTGCATCCCCGCAAACCTTCGAACGCGGAAATTGATGGCGATCAACCAATAGAACATCAATACCACTTCGTGCCAAAAATAAAGCAGCGGTTGAACCTGCGGGACCAGCACCTATAACGATAACTTCTACATCTACGTCAGTCATTGTATTAATCCAGTTTTCCCCTCAATTGATGATTTTAGAAAGGAACCACGCAAATTATTTTTCCCTACTTAACGCATCTAAAAACGCCTTATAATCATTTTCCACAATATCGGCATAATCAATTGCAAAATTGCACACTTCGGATAAGAATTGTTCTTCTTTGCCGGCAATGACATTTGCAATTTCTTTATCTGCTGAATATGGCACAAGGGTCGCATCCGCATCTCTGTCCGAAACAGCATGTATTTTTGCTGTAGCCTGTCCCATCTGACGTAAAACCGAAAGAAATTCCTTGGAAGAATTTATCTCGTTTAGATTTATGCTCATTTCATAAGGTGAAAGTTCGGATACATAAAATGGTTTGCCATCATATTCAAAATATCCTAGAAAAGGATCGCCATTTGCTTGCATAGCTCGCTGTCCCAATGCGCATCTCATTGCCTCGTTTTTAATATATTTATCAGGGAACGGATTTGGTTCTACATAAGGCTTAACAACAGATGGTCTTGCAATTTTAGCTCCAATGACAATATCATCGTCAGCAGAATCAGATTCACCTCGTATTAAGAAACTGAACATTTTTTGCCCTGCGCTTCCAATCCCTGCCCCCTTTGCCTCAATCATATCTACAGACTCTACAGAGTAGTAATCTGGATTATGCCTCTTGCTTAAAGGTATTGTAGGAATATACTGCTCATAAAATGCTGAAATCATTCTATTGCGTATATCAGATGAGAGCGGCTCCTGTTTTTCATTAATCTTAAACCTCCTGACACCCCGATAAATTTCTGTAAATCTGTCCAAATAATCTGAGCGGGATTCTGCGTATGCCCTTTCCAATGTCTTTTTTACTTCTCCTTGAGAATGTTCAAGGTCAATCTTAAAATCCCTTTCACTTTTATCTTCGGCAAATTGTTTAATCTTTTCACAAAAAGACGCAACATATTCTGCGACGAACTCTTTTTCTGCAATTTCTTTTAATTGCTGCTGACGAACAACCAGAACAATGCTTACCGCCGCCCGCCATATATCCCATACAAACGGCGCCAAATAACACTCATCGTAGTCATTAACATCATAGACAATATGCCCTTTACTATCCTTGTAGGTGCCAAAATTTTCTATATGCAAATCTCCTTGAATCCATACCCTTCCAGTTTTTTCGTTTACAAACTCCGAAGGGTAGCGTTTCATATCTGCATAAAACAAGTGCGCTGTCCCACGATAAAAGTTAAATGGATTTGCAGCCATTTTATTAAATTTAATCTTGGCTGTATCTGGACTTGTCTCTATTAAGTCACAGTGGTAAGTTTTTATTTCCTTGATTAGATAGTCAGTGCGGTTCATCATGTTTTCCCAGTTACCGAAATATGGACATAAAATGGAACCCTTGTCCCTTTTTCCCTCAAAAATAAAAGATGGCGGATATAATTATGGACATTGAAAATAATCGGCATTTCCCTTTGCGGCATCATCAGCAAGTGTAGGAACAAATTCAGCAACCCTTCCTTTTAATTGTTTTTTAATTTTGTTTAAAAAATCTTCCTGCGACTCAACAAACATTTGCTCCATGTCCCCTAACATTATGGTTTGCACTGACAAATCGGTTGTTTCCTTTTCTTTTTCATAAAATTTAATCTTAATATCACGCGGCAACTCGCTTTCGACTCCGCTGTTTTGCGACAGGTAGCGCTCAAATATTTTCGTTGCCTCGCCTCCGCCCAAATAAAGCGCCTTTGGCTTCTTAGATAAACTACCTGAGCACTCTTTGGACTTAGACGCTATTGATGATGTGTTTTTTTTCGCTTCACGTATAGTTAAGGTTTGCTTATTTGAATACTGCCCATTCGTATTTTTAATCCTGACTGTATATTTCCCAGCCTTAACCCCTTTCATTGTTTTGCTAAGATCGCTTGTTCTTCTGCTGGACGTGCCGGATAGAATACCAGACCCTATATATTTACCTGTTGAGTCATAAACCTCAACTATCGCTTCGTTGTCCAGCCCGCTTCCTTTTATAGTAATCGTAATCTTTCCATCTGTCGTAATATTTAAAGGACTTATTGATTCAACCGTTGGAATTAACTTGGACTCTGGCGCAGGTATCGGAGCATTGGTTGAAGGCAGATTGGGTTCTTGAGTCGGTATCCGCACAGACGTTGGCACAGGCGCCGGCGTTGGCTGAACAACAACTGAAGTGCAACCTTCAGCCTCAAATCTACCGCTCTTTATGTAGAAAATAACCTTGCCATCTGACGATGTCGATTGGCTGGACGATGGCGGCGCAACAATGATTGATGTGCAGCCTTCAGCTTCAAATCCGCTTCCTTTAATACTAAAAATAAGCGTTCCATCTGAAGCATTAGACTGCTTTATTGAAGTAATAGCCGGGGTTAGCCCCAAAGCCGATAACGTCAAGCTTTCCGCAAAAACATTCTCAGGCATCGAGCAAATTGTCAGGCCATATAAAATCATTAGTAATAAAGAGAACTTTACATTTACTATTTGAAACAGCTTAATCGTTATGTCTTTAAACATATCTCATACCTCCAATTTATTTGCTTGCATTGATATGTGTTTAGGTTGTGGTTTTTCTGAGGTTAGTAACAATGTCGTCTAAGTGCTGTATATAATGAATTCGCCATGTGTCATCAATTTCGTTTTCTTGCTCTTTCAAATCATTCGCGAGTTGTATTGCGGCATAGTGTTGTTGAGCGCGAAACATCTGTTTTAGGTAGTAATCTCTTATCGCTGCGTAGTACAAAAGAAATGATTCGGTTGTTGTTACCGCCAACCCAAAAAGGGCTGCGACTGCCCCAGCCAAAAAGCCGCCATATATTCCACGCAGGACAGTAATCCCTACAATAAGAGCAATGCCTATTCCTAAAAGCACTATATATTTTTTAGCAATCCTTACTTCCGTCGCTTCATATTCGTTTTTTTGGCCATGAATCATTATGTTTGCAACGCCATGACCAGCGAATAGCCCCCCGACAAGCAACAATATCGCTAACCCAATTAACGCAGGACCAGCGCTTTTGTAAAATACCATATAGCCGAAAAAAACCAGCTCGAGGCCGCCTGCCATAACAAGAGAAAAAAGCCAAAACCATATAGCTGAAACAGTAGGCGCCTTTTGTTGAAATACGCCCTTTTCAGCGTCTTTTAATAATTCATTATCCGCTTTTATCAAATTGGCATCATACAGATTCTCCAAAGTATCTGAAAAGGATTTATATTTTTTAAGAGCATTATCGTAATATTGTTTTGCTTTAGCTTCGTCAGGTCCTACCACCGAAAGTGGCATTGCATCATTCGCCTCTTCTTTCAACCACTTTTGAATTTTTTCAGAATCCAAGATACGAACAGCCTTGATGTCCCATAGTTTGTCCTTAGCCTTCTTACGAATTTCTTCCTGCGTTGTTGGTGTTAATGGCATATATCCTCCTTGTTTAATCTAAGTTTTTAAAATTGCCAGAGCAGGGTACGGTGTACCCGCCAATAATTACCCACCATTGCTGATACAGTTTATTCAGCATTTTAATTTCTTTCCTCCACAATCACCGTCAAACTCTTATCCCCAATAACAAAGGCATTCTTTACCGTGCCTCTTATATTGACCTCTTCCCCGACCTTCGGAAAGGTCTTGGACGGTATTACTGGTATTGCCCCTGTCTCATTAGAGACAACAAAATAACCCGCTTCAAAAAGAATAAAAGATTCTGTAACCTTACCCTTCACAGTTACCAATTTATTATTATAATTGCTGGCAGATGAAAGGATGTCAGAGATGTTTTCACTTTCCACTGAACAAGAAATGGCTGTAAATGCAAGAAGAATCATAAAAAGGCAAACCATGATTTTAAATGCACCCATGAAATGAATAATTACAAAATCGATACCTCTACAGAATAAAAAAGGCAGACCAATGGGTCTGCCTTTATGAACTATATTATCTGTTGAAAAAAGATTTACAGAAGGGTTATCTGTCTGTCTGTCTGTCTGTCTGTCTGTCTGTCTGTCTGTCTGTCTGTCTGTCTGTGCAAAACGGATGCCATCTTTTTACCC
>JACQEW010000254.1 GCA_016200365.1 Nitrospinota bacterium | reverse complement strand
TGTTCACGATTACACTCTATGAAATTATATGCCATCTGTTTCCCTCCAGAATTGTTCGTTGATAACATATATTATATCAAATATCTGATACTTTTATCTGTTGTTTTTATTGTGAAATATTAGGGTTTTTGCAACAGACTCCATCCTTATTTTTAATAATTACGGATTTTACATCTTCCAAATCCCTTGGTCTTCCGGCAAAGATTTTATGAACAATAAGATCCTCTGGTGAGGCAAAGGCTACCTCCTGCCCCATAATATTTATATTCCTTGCCCTTCTTATTGCTTCTAACTCGTATTGAGTAAATGAAAATATAAAATCAATCCTTATGCCGGTTGCCTCATCTATAGCAGGCAGCACCATAGTTTGTTTAACAAAGGATTCTATCTCTTTTGGTATTGGCTTTAAAGAGAGTTCTTTTACTACAGCGAGAATATCATTAAGGCGGTCAATATTTATGCCGAGGGTTATATCAATATCTCTGGTAAGTCGGGGTTCTCCATAAAGAAGTACTGCCTGACCTCCAATAATCATATATGGGAGATTATATTTTTTCAGGCAAGCGCCTATCCTTGAGAGGATTTCTTCAAACATGAATTTAGAATTCTTGCAACCTTTATATCAACATCTATACCTTCAAGAGGGTCTTTGAGCGGTAATACACCAAGTTTTACACCTTCATTCCACATATCTGTAAAAATCCGAATGGATTGGTTATAACTCAATCTACCTTTATCCTGTACAAAATTATCTTCAAACTTTTTCAAGAGTTCAGGATTTTTTATCATTGGACTAAAGTTTCACCCCTATCATTTTTGCCACCTGATTTACATCCTTATCCCCTCTTCCTGAAAGAGATACTACAATTATCTTATCTTTTTTAAGTTTCTTTGCAATCTTTGAAGTATATGCGATGGCATGGGCGCTTTCTAATGCAGGGATTATACCCTCTGTTTTAGATAGAAGTTCAAAGGCATTAAGCGCCTCTTTGTCAGTTGCCGATACATATTTAGCGCGCTTTGTGCTTTTGTAATAACCATGCTCCGGACCGACACCGGGATAATCGAGTCCTGCCGATATGGAATGTGCAGGTTTTATCTGCCCGTCTTCGTCCTGTAATACATAACTCATACTTCCATGCAGGACACCGAGCTTCCCCCTTGCCAGTGATGCACCATGATGATCTGTATTTAACCCATATCCTGCTGCCTCAACACCTATGAACTTTACATCTCTGTCATTATAAAAGGAATGAAAGAGACCCATTGCATTACTTCCGCCTCCTACACATGCGACAAGATAATCAGGTAATCTCCCCTCCCTTGCTATTATCTGTAATTTCGTCTCGTGTCCGATTACAGATTGAAAATCCCTTACCATCATAGGATACGGATGAGGACCTGCTGTAGAGCCGACAACATAATGGGTATTTCTTACTGTAGTTATCCAGTTCCTCAATGCCTCATTCATGGCATCCTTTAAGGTCTTTGTTCCTGACGAGACAGGGGTTACCTTTGCGCCGAGTAATTTCATCCTGAACACATTCAAAGCCTGCCTCTCAATATCCTCTTCGCCCATAAATATCTCGCACTCTATTCCAAAAAGGGCGGCAGCAGTTGCAGTTGCAACGCCGTGCTGACCTGCACCTGTCTCTGCAATAACCCTCTTTTTTCCCATTCTTTTTGTAAGGAGCAATTGCCCCAATGTATTATTGATTTTATGTGCACCTGTATGACACAGGTCTTCCCTCTTTAAATATATCCTTGCCCCGCCTAATTTCTCCGTCAGTCTTTTTGCAAAATATAGAGGTGTGGGTCTCCCTGCATATTCGCTCAGATACCTGTGGAGTTCCCTGTGAAATGCCCTATCCCCCTTTGCCTCATGGTATGCCTTCTCCAATTCATCGAGGGCAGGCATCAGGGTCTCGATTACATATTTCCCGCCAAAAATTCCAAAATGTCCTTTTTTATCCGGCAACATAGAAAAAGTCTATCAAATAAGGAGGAAAAAGTCATCAAGAGATTTTAGTCGTATATAGTGGAAAAAACATTTTATCTGGAATATATTATAAATGAGCTTATAGAGGAAGAGGTGATTATAATGATAAAGAAAATTGAAGTATCCAAATTAAAGAGAGGAATGTTCGTATCGAAATTCGACAGGCCATGGATTGAAACGCCCTTTTTGTTCAGCAGGATGCTGATAAAGGACGACCACCAGATAGAAAAGATTAAAAAATACTGCATTCATGTTTATATAGATACAGAAAAGGGTCTCGACAGCGAGGAATCCATTCATATTGCCGAAGCGGATAAAAAAATCGAGCATGAGATGAAGGAGACGATTCAGGAGGCATTGAAACGGGCGCCGCCGCCTGTTGAAGAGAAGGTAAAATTCGAGGAGGAGATAAAGGAGGCAAAAAAGGTTCATGTCGAGACAAAAGAGGTTATAAAGAATGTTCTGAGCGATATAAGAATGGGTAAAAGCGTATCTACTAACGATGCCAAAAAGGTTGTTGATGATATGACAGAGAGTATTATGAGGAACAGGGATGCACTACTCTGTCTTACCCAGTTAAAGAGTAAGGATGAATATACATCCTTACATTCCATAAATGTCTGTGTCCTCTGCCTTACATTCGGCAGGCATATGGGGTATCAAAAAATCGACTTGAAGACTCTGGGGGTTGGCGCCCTTCTCCATGATATAGGGAAGATGAAGATACCCAACGAAGTCCTCAATAAAGCTGGGGCTCTTACAAATGAGGAGTTTGAGATAATGAAAAAACATACAATATACAGCGCAGAAATTTTGAGCAAGACCCATGACTTGCCTCAAAGGGCATTGGAAATACCATTGCAGCATCACGAGAGGTATAACGGGACAGGCTACCCAAAGGGTTTAAAGGGGGATGAGATAGGGGTCTTCGGCATGATCTCTTCGATAGTTGATGTCTATGATGCGATAACAAGCAACAGGGTATATCATACCGGCATGCATGCGCATGAGGCATTGAAAAGGATGTATGAATGGAGGGGAAAGGATTTTCATCCGACCCTCATGGAGAGATTTATCCAGAATGTTGGTATATATCCCTTCGGCACTCTGGCAGGGCTTACTACATCACAAATCGGCATTGTCATATCCATAAACAGGCTCCATGTTTTAAGACCTAAGGTGCTTTTAATCATTGATGAAAAAGGGAAATTATACGGCGACCCGCAGGCAATAGACCTGACAGAAAAATCTCCCGATGGAAAAAACTACAAATGGAGTATAGAAAATGTCATTGACCCTGTTACCTGTCATATAGACCCCCAGCAGTTTCTTAAAAACAAGGGAATTTTATATGATTCGGGGAAGTAAACCCCGTTACACCCAGTCCTGAATCCCGTTAGAAATTCTAACATCAAAGGGAATGGCAAGCGATTTTGAAGCTCTATTTCTAACGGGATGAAGGACGGGGCATTTTTGAGGAAGATTTTTAATTAATTAAGGATTAGCTGGTTATAGAGTAGATCAATGGGAATATAGAATTTATTCTATAGATGAAAAGAATAGAAGGGTGCTAATTGGAGCGATTCTGGATAGAAATGAAGATTATAAGGAACTGAAACATTTTCAAAGAGTTTCTCTTGCCCACCCCCAGTTTTATTTTACATTAAAATTTCAAAGAACTATTTTTGTGGATAACCACCCTTTCAATAGATAATTCCTGTCTCTCAAGGAGATAAAAACAAATAGGTTGTATAAAACCATAATGGAAATGGCGCCGTAATATACACCGGGGAAGATATATTCTTTGTATGACTTTTTATAAAAATGGTCTTTTGACCAGAGTGTCATGGGGAGAAAGATGCCGTCTTCGGATTTGAAGCGGAGGTAGTAGGTTTGTTCGAGTTCCTGAGCGGGTATCAGGGGAAAAACAAAGTTTCGATGTCCTATATCTCTTTCATTGAAGGGCATTGATCTGCCCGCCCTTTTAACTTGAAAACCTCCTGAAGACTCGGGTATATAGAGCTCGATATAGTCAATGGTCGGCAGGGCTATCTCTAAAAGCCACTCCTTTGAAAATCCCCCCCTCACCTCAATCCTCTCCCCAGAGGGGAGAGGAGATACAAAGAGCTCCCTCTCCCTTTTGCAAAGAATCACTTTAAATCTTAAGAGACTAAAAAAAGATGATTAATTTTTTAACTGGTGTTATAATTTTCGGCGAATAATTAACAGGTTGCTGAAAAAATCGAAAAACACAGAAAATGTCATTCTGAGCGTAGCGAAGAATCTCGTATTTTCAAACAGTTGAGACCCTTCGCTTCGCTCAGGGTGACACGAAGACCGGATTTTTCAACAATATGTTAATTTAATCGAAAGGAGAAATTATGAAATATTTTATAAAGGTTATTGTGTGTGCGATTATTTTTACAGTTGCTGGAGCTGATGTGTCCTTTGCAGGCGGTGTTGATGAAAACTACAATCAGAGCGCCGAATATGTCAGAACACTGAATAGAAATGCCGGCACAGATTCGGCGGATGCAGCATTTTATAACCCTGCCGGCCTAATTAAGCTTGAGGACGGTATTTATATAAATGTGAGCAACCAGTTTATATTTAAAGAATACAGGCATGAGGTTTCGGGAGTTGAATACAAATCGGATTATCCAACTATGGTCTTTCCTGATATTTATGCAGTTTACAAACAGAATAACTGGTCAGCCTTTGCATCCCTTACAGTCCCCGGCGGAGGCGGGAAGGTGGATTACAAGGACGGCTCTGCAACAACGGTCGGTTTAAGGTCTACAATAGCTTCAGCACTTTCCAGTGCAGTGGGAGGCTCAACTATTACAAATTCGAGCATGAGTCTTATGTCCGAATCAATGTATTTAGCCGGCACATTCGGCGGCGCCTATGCCGTCAATGACATGGTTTCTCTGGCGGTTGGTCTGCGGTATATAAGTGTAAAAAATACTACAGACGGCGCAGCAAGCTGGAGGCAGGGTCCTCTGACGATTCCTGTTACGGCAGACCTCGAATATGAAGAGAATGCCCAGGGAATTGGAGGCATAATCGGGATTAATATATCCCCGGGAAATGATATAAACATAGGGCTCAAATATGAGATGAGGACAGACCTTGAGCTGACAACAAGTGTTAAGAAGCAATCGGTTGCCGTGAATGGCGCTAAGAATGCCGCCCTCTCTGCTGCATTGGCAACGGACGGCAAGAAAAAACGGAATGACCTGCCGGCTATGATGGGAACGGGTGTTTCCTACATGATTACCCCTGAGCTAAGGGGTGAAGTGGATTTTAACTACTATTTCACGACACAGGCGAATGCAGATGATGCCAAGAAAGATTTTAAAGATTCATGGGAATCAGGTCTTGCCCTTGAATATACCCTTATGCCTCAGTTCAAGATAAGTGCAGGGTTCCTGTATACAGTCTTAGGGGCAAAGGATGCCAATTTTGGGACATCAGAAAGCCCTAAACTTGACTCTTATAGTATTGCAGCAGGAGCGCTTTATAAAGCGGCTCCAAACCTTGACATCAATTTCGGTATGCTGAGGACTTTCTATAAGGAAGATACGACTTCAACGAATATCAAATTAAATAAAAGTGTATTTAACATCGCCCTCGGCGCCCAGTATAAATTTTAGAGGACGATGATTAGAAAAGTAGGAATGATTATTTTTGAATCTCATCAAAGTTCAAAATGTCCATATATTCCCATTCCCTGTATGCCATAACATATACCTTATTTCTGGTGGCATATTTCATCACATTTTCTGCGAACACAACTCCCCCAAATATAACTATCAGCCTCTTATCCTTATATTTAGGGAAAAACTCAAAAAACCTCCTGGATTTCTCGATTACTGCCTCGCAAATCCAGCAGAGTATGGAGCTTTACTGCGGCTTTGCCCCTGCGAAATTTGGACCAGGGGAAGACCGAAAGACAGAGATCTATAATCGTTGCATAGAGGGCATAGACTGTCTGGTCGAGTTCTATCCCAAAATCTTCGCCAGAATAGAGTTTTCTGGCTGTTCTGATCAGCGCCTGAGCAAAGTCGGCGTAGATTCTCCAGTCTCGAATCTCGTTGGCATGAGCGAGGGTATTTCGGGAGATTTTGCCACGAATACCCATGTGATAGAGTTTGGTTTTCGCTGCTCGCAGGCATGCCTCGATATCCCTGAGACTTTCTCGATAAGTCAGTTGTGCAAAGGACATACAGAGGAACTGATCCCAACAAGAGAAGGTTTTTACCTTGTAATTGCCATGATAACGCTCTACGCATTGCTGAAACTCGTAGCAGGGGATAAAATCCATAAGTTAAGCAAAAACGGTTCTGCCGATATTCATAAGCCACCTCCTTCCGCATTGTTGCAGAAGTATGGCTTATATGAGAAATATTTTTCAAATCGAAAAATTGTTTTTTGTGATAAAAACTCATATTTATCTATATGTTAGAAGATTTGTTCATTTCAACGTTGGGACAGTAGTGATTTTACATTAATTTTATGGAGCTTATTATCCGAAGATTTGTTCATTTCAACGTTGGGACAGTAGTGATTTTACATTAATTTTATGGAGCTTATTATCCTTGGCTCGGGAACTTGCGTTCCTTCTTTAAAGAGAGGCTCTCCGGGGCTAATAATAAAGGCTGGCGGGGAATTTCTCCTCTTTGACAGCGGCTCAGGCACCATCCGGAGGATGCTTGAAGCAGGCATCACATACAATGATATAGACTATATCTTTTACAGCCACATCCATCCCGACCATGTTGCTGACCTTGTTCCCTTCCTTTTTGCAAGCAAGTATGCGGATATGCCGAGAGAGAAGAATCTCGATATAACAGGCGGGAGGGGGTTTAAAAAGTTTTTCAAAAAGCTGAATGGTGTATATGGAAGGTGGCTTGAGTCTGAGCTTTACAAAATAAATGTAAGAAAGATTTCCAATAAGACTGTGGAGTTTGATAACTTTAAGATTACAGCGAAACCTCTTGCACATAGTAAAGAGAGTACAGGATACAGGGTTGAGGCTGAAAATGGCAAGACGATAGTCTTTTCCGGTGACACTGACTATTGCAAGAATATTGTTGAATTGGGCAGGAATGCGGATATATTTATACTCGAATGCTCGCTTCCCGATGAAAAAAGAGTTGCCGGGCATCTTACCCCTTCCCTCTGCGGGAAGATTGCTGCCGAATCAAAGTGCAAAAAACTCGTGCTGACCCACTTTTATCCCTCCTGTGATACTGTTGACATAGCCGGAATGTGCAGGAAATATTATAAAGGCGAGATTGCGCTTGCAGAGGATTTGATGAAAATCGTCGTATAATTCTTCTAACCGAACAAGTCGGAAAAGTAGTGAAGAAACTTTCCTCTCACTTCCGTTAAATTTTCTTTTGCCCAATTTTAAAATTTTTAGATGAACAAAAGAAAATTTAAAAAGTCGTTCGAGGAAAGTTTCTTCACTATAATTACTGCTCAAATAAATTCTTGACATAAGAAAGGATGTCAATTAATATGGGGTTATGGGATTTCATAACGGCTCGGAAGAGGATATAGAGAGGCTCTCAAAGGCAATTGTGGATGCTATAGTCAGATCGAAAGAGGTGCGGAGTGCATTGGCACGGCTGATTGAAAAAGATGTATTGCTGGATAAGGGCTTCATGGTCTTAATGATAAAGATGCAGGCGCTGGCAGAGCTTGCCGGCTTTATAGAAAATAGCGCCAGAGGGAAAAGGCGGGCTCGCAAGAAAGATGAGCCGCAATATATAGACGGAAGGGAGCTTACACCGAATGAGGTCGCCTTCCTCGAATACTGTGCAAAGAAATTTAACGAAAAGGAATGGCTCAAGAAGGCGGGTATTGCACTGGAAGATACATGACATAAGATGCAAGAAGCAAGATACAAGATGCAAGATAAAGAATGCAGGATAAGTGATGCCTTTTATCTTGCCTCTTGCCTCTTGCTTCTTACTTTTTCCTTCTTTCTTCTTGATACGATTTTTCACTTTTTTTCCCCATCCCCTCTTAATGCCGCTGAAGACAACCCCCTAACCCCCTTTAATAAGGGGGAGTTTGCCTCTGCAAGAAAAAAAATGGTGGAAAGAGACCTTAAGGGTCGGGATATAATAGACCCAAAGGTTCTCGAAATAATGGGAAAGGTTGAGAGACACCGTTTCGTTGATAAACATTTCCAGAGTGTCGCCTATGCAGACCACCCCCTCCCGATAGACGAAGGTCAGACCATCTCACAGCCATATATTGTAGCCCTGATGACACAGGTGCTTAAATTGAAATCGGGTGATAAAATCCTTGAGATAGGCACAGGCTCGGGTTATCAGGCAGCAGTCCTATCAGAAATCACCCCGAATATCTATACAATAGAAATAAGAAAAAAACTTGCAGATAAGGCAGAGTCCAGGCTTAAAGAATTAGGTTATGGAAATGTAAAAGTCAAGGCAGCTGACGGTTATTTCGGGTGGGAGGAGCATGCACCCTTTGATGCAATAATCGTAACCTGCGCCGCAAACCATATACCCCCGCCTCTTACAAAACAGCTTAAAGAGGGCGGCAGACTCGTCATACCCCTCGGAAGCACCACCTATTACCAAACACTAACTCTGATAACAAAAATAAAAGGCGAGCTCGATGTCCAGCATATATCTGGCGTAGCCTTCGTCCCGATGGTAGGAGAGGCTGAGAAGGGGAGATAATCAATTAATCAACTGTTCATAAGTCTTTACAGTATAACCTTTCCCATCCGATTCTATCTGTATCATCCCATCCCTATCTGTGCGGTAGATTTTAGCGCCTGCATCTCTATATCTTATTAAGACCTTTTTATTCGGGTGATGGAATGGATTATTGTATCCAACAGAGAAAACAGCAGCCTTCGGATTTATTGTCTTTATAAATTCCTCTGTGCTTGAGGAGCTGCTGCCGTGATGAGGAACTTTTATGACTGTGGATTTTAACCACCCCGTTCCCCTCCTTCGTAAGGAGGGGATTAAGGGGAGGTCTTCTCTTGTTTGCCCTACAAGAAACCTCTCTGCCTCTTTTTCTATGTCTCCTGTAAAAAGGATAGAGAAATTGCCGTAGGTAATTTTTATGACTATTGATAAGTTATTATCATGTCCTTTTGAGTATTGAGTATTGAGTTTTGGGTTTCGAGGTTTTTCTCTAAACTCTAAACTCTTAACTCTAAACTGGTTTGAGGGGTGCAGTATCTCCACCTTAACCCTCTCATCAATCTCTAATTTATCCCCTGCCTCTAAAACCTTATATGGGATAGTTTTCTCTCTGACAATTTCATGCAGATTTGCAAAAGTTAAATCCGATGATTCCTGCCCGTTATCAAAATAATTTTTTATACTCATCTCCTTTAAGATAAACGGAAGCCCGCCAACATGGTCGCTGTCAGGATGCGTGCCGATTACATAGTCTATCTTTGTAATGCCTATATCCCATAGATATGGAGCTACCACATTGCCTCCAATATCAAAATCACCCATCAATCCCCCGCCGTCTATAAGCATGATCTTTCCATTTGGAAATTGGATTAACGAGCACTCCCCCTGACCAACATCAATGAAGGTAACCTTCAATGAGTGATGAGTTATGAGTGATGAGTTATGAGTTAAAACCAGGGAAGAAATAAAAAATAGAAAAATGGGCACGGTTACTATTTTTACCCACTTATACCTCTTGATATTTAAAACACAAAGCAGGAGAGGGTAAATCATATATACAGTCAGCAGAGAAGGGGTCTGAACCCTTATCGAGTAATAGGGGATGTTTGTAAAAAGCCTTGCAATCTCCACCAGAATAAAGGTTAAGAGGACAGGGATAGTTATGAACAGTGAGGCAGCCTGTTCATTAATAAATGACAATATGGAAAAGAGTAGCGTAAGAGGGGTTATAAGGGATGATATAGGGATTGCTATGATGTTCACAATCAAGCCGATTATAGAGACAATATTAAAATGATATACAATCAACGGCAGGGTTCCAATAGTGGCAAAGACCGAAGAAATAATATAATTGTATAACCAGCGGTGTTTCAATAAAAAACTTTTAATTGGATTTTCCAATAGTGGAGCAACCACCCCCTTCCCCTCCTTTGTAAGGAGGGGATTAAGGGGAGGTAGAGATATTGAGAATCCATAGGCAAGTGAAATGACTGCGATAAAGGAGAGTTGAAAACCTATATTGAAAAGGGAAGGCGGATGCCATATCAAAATAATCATCGCTGCAAGAGAAAGCGTATTATATATATCGCCTTCTCGATATAGGATAAGGGATAATAGATATACGACAGCCATTATACCTGCCCTTACAGCCGAAGGGCTGTCACCGACAAGGAGCGAGTAATATAAAACAGGGAATAGGGTAAAGAATGCTGCAAATCTCTGAACGGCGCCGATTAAAAATAGACGACGGTAGAAATTCAAAAATAAAAAGGAGAAAAACTTTTTAAAGAATATAAAAGATGCAAAGGCTACAAACCCGACATTAAGTCCTGAAACTGCCAGAAGATGTGCAATCCCTGTGGATGTGAATATATTCCTCATCTCTCTGGAGATTGCAGTCCTCTCGCCAAAGACCATTGTCTTTAAAATTGATGATTCTTCCTGAGAAGAATTTTTTTCTATGAATAGAGACATGCTCTCCTTTGATTTGTAAATATACGGAAGGATGCCTGTTTCATTTTTATGTATTATCTCTATTTGACTGCCTTTGCTTATACCAGCCGTTACATAAATACCCTGATCCTCCATGTATTTCTTATAATCGAATCCGCCCGGGTTTTTAAAGTTTCTGGGCGCTTTCAGTTTTACATCCCTTATCCTGACCCTGTCTTTATAATTGGCATCGGTTGTATCTCTGTATAAGGTAATCCTTACTTTTCCAGTAGTATCTCTTAAAAATCCCCCCCCACCCCCCTTTGATAAAGGGGGGATATATATAGTGTCCGCATCTATATAGAGTCTTGTCCTGTTCTCAAAGACCTCCGGCGATTTATACAAGACACCTTCGATAGTTACTTTTTCGCCGGAGAGAAAAACGGAAATGTGGTTCTCGGGTAATGTCATGGATTGATAGTTTATAGCCGCAGCGCCGGCAAGAATAAAAGTAGGCAGTAGGAAGTAGGCAGTAGGCAGTCTTTTACTGCATACTGCATACTGCTTACTGCTTACTACATTGAAGAGAAGATAAGCTGCCAATATAATGATTATAAATATAGTTAAAGGGATGAGGTAGAGCGGCAGGTATCTGCCGAACAGGATACCGGCTGTGTAGAATAAGAGGATCGGGATAATCGGCTTTTTCATAAAACCGAAAGGAGGCTTGCCATGAATAATAGTAGCAGACCAGATTTTGCGGGTCAACAAATCTATGAAAGAGCGGGAGTATCGGTATTCATGCTGTTTTTAAAACTGTTTTCTTCTATCTCCATTCCTTCTCGCTTTATCGGTTCTCCTGTCAATTAGATGGTAAAACTCAGGGTCTTCATATCTATAGTCTAAATGTTTTCTTCTTTCGCTATTTAACCGTCTTCTATTCGACCTGCGCTCGGATTGAATATTCATCTTAAAAGCCCCTGTGCTAATTTTTCCCATACATCCTGTCCATTGACTACATTTCCGTATAACACATAGTAGCCTGAATCATTTAAGGGGCGGATGGAGTTTATCCTGCCGGAAAATTCGCTATCCGCCAAATCTTCAGAACCTCCGTCGAGATGAACGAATCTCATCTCGATTACAGAGCCGGGGATAATGGCTGTCTTTACCCCACCCCTAAAATCCTGATCCCTTACCGTAAGAATTGGAAACAACTCCCAATTTCCATCCTCTGGATTCTTTATTTCAAGTATCATCTCCATTTTATCCTCCTTTCCCGAACAAGTCGGAATAAAGACCTGATTTTTAACGCAAAGCTGCAAAGATTAAAACAAAGACGCAAAGGGTGCAAAGCATTAAACCCTTTTTATTCTTTGCGTCTTTTCGATTTCCTTTGCGACTTTGCGTTAAATATAGGTTTTATAATTTCCTTGCCTGAACTAAACCCCTGCAAGCTGGTCAAATAACAACCCCTTCATTATCTCCTGCGGATTTATCCCGCAAGAAGCCGGCTCGAGTATCTCCTTTATGTTCCATTTGCCGCCTCCATTCGACATATCCAATGTCTTAGGCGGGTTGTATCTCTTGTTCTGCCCGTCTATGACAACCGCAATCCTCGGTTTTAATACATTTGCCCGATTGACGGATACAACCACTCCTACCTCCCCTGTCTGGAGTTTTATGATTGTTCCGGGAGGGTAAATGCCTACGCATTTGATAAACTGCTCCAATAATCCGTTGTGAAAATCCTTACCCTTCCATTCATACATCCTCTTTAATGCTTCATGGGGTAATACGCCTGTGTGATATACCCTCGTGCTCGTTATTGCATCGTATACATCGGCTATTGATGAGAGCATGCCGGAGACTCCTATT
>JACQEW010000226.1 GCA_016200365.1 Nitrospinota bacterium | reverse complement strand
TTTATTAAGATCATAAAACTTGCACCCGCATTTAAAACACTGATACCTGTTGCCATATTTACTCTTTGTCATAAATCCCCCTCATTAAAAGTAGGCAGTAGACAGTAGGCAAAAAAACTGACAATTGCAAATTGCTTACTGCTTACTGCCTACTGCCTACTGCTTACTGTATTTCTATTCCCATTCTATTGTGCTCGGTGGTTTTGAGCTTATGTCATAGACAACCCTGTTCACTCCCTTCACCTCATTAATTATACGATTTGATATATTGCAAAGCAAATCGTAAGGGAGCCTTGCCCAATCCGCAGTCATGCCGTCTGTACTCGTGACAGCCCTGAGCCCGATAACATTCTCATAAGTCCTCTCATCACCCATGACACCTACTGTCTTGACAGGTAAAAGGACTGCAAAGGACTGCCATATCTCCCTGTATAGACCTGCCCTTTTAATCTCCTCAAGCACAACTGCATCCGCCTCTCTCAATATATCAAGCCTCTCCTTTGTAACCTCTCCTAAAATCCGTATGGCAAGCCCGGGGCCTGGAAACGGCTGACGCCACAAAACATCATCCGGCATATTCAATTCCTTCCCAAGAAGCCGAACCTCGTCTTTAAACAATTCCCTTAAAGGCTCGATTAATTCAAACTCCATCTCCGTAGGAAGCCCGCCTACATTATGATGTGTCTTTATTGTGGCTGATGGACCTTTAAATGATACGCTTTCAATCACATCAGGATAAAGTGTCCCCTGTGCGAGAAAATCAAACCCCCCTATCCTTTTTGACTCCTCTTCAAACACTGCAATAAATTCTCTCCCTATAATCTTCCTCTTTTCTTCGGGGTCTGTAATCCCTTTCAGCTTATTCAAAAACCTTTCTTCTGCATCGGCATATATCAGATTTATGTGAAAATTATCTCTGAAAGTGGATAAAACCTTTTCCGCCTCTCCCTTCCTCAAAAGCCCGTTATTTACAAAAACGCATGTAAGCCTGTCGCCTATAGCCTTATACACCAAAACCGCCGTAACCGATGAATCAACGCCTCCGCTTAAAGCGCACATTACCCTTTTTTTATTTACGGCGCTTCTAATATTCTCTACAGAATATTCTACGAAAGATGCCATTGTCCATGACGGAGAACAATGGCAGATATTATAAAGGAAATTTTTAAAAATATCCATGCCTTTTGGAGTATGAGCCACCTCCGGATGAAACTGGAGACCAAACAGCCTCGAATCCCTGCTTTTCATTGCTGCAACAGGTGAATTATCAGTGTGGGCAATGCTGACAAATCCATCCGGCATATTCTCAATCCTGTCGCCATGACTCATCCAGACAGTTATAGCTTTGAGCTTTGAGCTTTGAGCTTTGAGCTTTTTAAAAATATCGCTTTTGTCATCAATCATTAGCTCTGCCTTTCCGTATTCCCTCTTTGCCGACTTTGATACCACCCCGCCTAAAAGATGTGTCATCAACTGCATGCCGTAACATATACCAAGCACAGGAACCCCAAGCTCAAAGACATTTTTATCTATGATAAGGGCATCCTTCGCATAAACACTCGAAGGACTACCGGATAGTATTATCCCTTTAGGATTGCTTTTCTTAATCTTTTCTATCTCTATATTAAACGGGACAATCTCGCAATATACCCTGCACTCCCTCACCCTCCGGGCAATCAACTGTGTATACTGCGAGCCGAAGTCGAGTATCAATATCTTTTCCTGATGTATATCTCTCATATTTTTTAAATTGCTATAATAACAAACATAAATATTATGTCAAAACAAAAATTTGATTATTTAGTTAAAATATGCTATTTTTGATTAAAATAGCATTAATTTGGGAGGTGAAAAAATGCCAATATACGAATACAGATGCTCAAAGTGCAGCAGCAGGTTTGAAATTATGCACCTATCATCAAAGATGGAAAGTGCAGTCTGCCCCAAGTGCGGGTCAAGTAAAACCGAAAAACTTATGTCGTCCTTTGCAGCAGTCGGATCTTCAAGCAGTTCTGACTCCTGCGATACAGGAACCTGCGGTTATCCATCTTCCGGCGGTTACCCACCCTGCAGCGGGGGAAGCTGCGGTATGATGTAACACACAGAAGACAGAGCACAGAGCACAGAAGGCAGAAAATACAGACTGTTTTTTTATCTATCATCTGTATTCTGTGCTCTGTCTTCTGTGTTCTGTCTCCTCACTCCACCTTATAATTCGGCGCCTCTTTTGTAATTATCACATCGTGAACATGGCTTTCCCTTAAACCCGATTGGGTTATTCGTATAAATTTGGCATTCTTCCTTAACTCCTCTATTTTCCTGCAGCCGCAGTATCCCATACCAGCCCTTAATCCCCCAAGCAGTTGATGAACCGTAAAGGAGAGAGAGCCTTTATAAGGAATCCTCCCCTCCACACCCTCGGGAACAAGCTTTGTCTCTGTAAACTGCATATCCTGAAAATATCTATCTGAACTCCCCTCTGCCATTGCACCTATGGAGCCAATCCCTCTATATTCTTTATAGCTCCTCCCCTGATAGAGCACCTTTTCACCCGGACTCTCCTCTGTCCCTGCAAATATACTTCCAACCATGATGCAGCTTGCACCTGCAGCAATTGCCTTTGTAATATCCCCAGAATTTTTTATCCCCCCATCGGCAATTACAGGTATACCGTATTTATCAGCCATCTTTGAGCATTCAGCAACAGCAGTTATCTGCGGCACACCGATACCTGCTATAATGCGTGTAGTGCAAATGGAGCCTGCTCCCATTCCGACCTTCACTGCATCAACTCCTGCCTTTATCAAATCCTCGGCACCCTCGGCAGTCGCCACATTTCCGCCGATTACCTGAATATCCGGATACTCTCCCTTAATCGCTTCGACAGCCTTCAGAACATACTCGGAATGCCCATGCGCAGTATCTACGACAATAACATCTACACCTGATTTAACGAGAGCCTTCACCCTCTCTTTCCTGTCGGCAGATATACCAACTGCCGCACCTACAATAAGCCTTCCAAAACTGTCCTTTGCAGCAGAGGGGTATTTCCTGCTCTTTTCTATATCCTTTATCGTAATAAGGCCTTTGAGATTTCCCTCTTTGTCAACTACCAACAGCTTCTCAATCCTGTTTCTATGGAGAAGCTCCTTTGACTGCTCGAGGGTAGTGCCCACAGGCACGGTTATCAGCTTCTCCTTTGTCATCAGGTCAGATATTTTCTTATTCAAATCGGTCTCGAATCTCAAATCCCTGTTTGTAAGAATGCCAACCAGTCTTTTCCCCTCTGTAATCGGTATACCCGAAATCTCATATTTTTTCATTACCTCCAGCGCCTCGCTGATTCGCTGATTCGGGGACATGGTAATGGGGTCTACTATCATACCGCTTACAGACCTCTTTACTTTATCTACTTCATTCACATGGTCTTCAAAGGAAAGATTTTTATGTATTATCCCTATCCCGCCCTCCTGTGCAAGGGCAATAGCAAGCCCTGCCTCGGTTACAGTATCCATCGGCGCGCTGACCAGCGGACAGTTCAGTTTTATCTTCTTTGTCAGATATGACGATATATCCGCATCCTTTGGAAGAACTGACGATCTTGCCGGAAGCAGAAGCACATCATCAAAGGTAAGACATTCTTTAATATCGCTATTCAGCATTCTTTACCTCCTTGATAATACTGTAAAACCTTCTTCTGAACGACTTTTTAATTTTCATTTTGAACTACAGTGTAATAATTAAAAAAATATAACAAAATGAAAATTAACGGAAGTGAAGAAGAAGGTTTTACAGTATATTTATCTCCTCAAAAACCCCTTCAATATCTGCCCTTTATCCATGCTCAGGGCAATTGGTCTGCCGTGAGGACAGGTGAAGGGTCTGCTTGTATTCATCAACTCTTTCATAAGAGACTCCATCTCCTCCATATTCAGCTTCTGATTCGCCTTAACAGCCCCCCTGCACGCCATTACCAAAATCATATCATGGACAATCTCGTCAAAGGATGTATTCTGCTGATGTATGACCAGTTTATCGAGAATATCCTTTATTAACTGCTTGTAATCATCTCCTGAAAGAATCGAGGGCACAGACCTTATTATAAAGCTGTTCTCTCCGAAAGATTCTATATCAAACCCCAATTTCTTAAAATTGTCAAGACTTGATTGCAATATGATAGATTCTTTACCTGACATCTCCATATTTAGAGGTAACAGCAATGCCTGAACTTCTATCTTTGAATCCTTAACTTTTTGCAAAAACCTCTCGTATAAAATCCTTTCATGGGCGGTATGCTGGTCAATAAATATTATATTATCGGCACCCTCAAGTATTATAAAGGAATCAAATATCTGTCCCACAGGCTTGAATTGGGAGAGATTGGATTCCGTTTCGGGGGACAAGACGAGGGACGATGGAGGAGGGACGATGGACGAAGGACGATTATTAATCATCTTTCGTCTCTCGTCTCTCGTCCATCGTCTATCGTCTCCTGGCTCCTGACCTGATATATACCTTTCTATCGTCTCCCTAACCCTGTCCTTATATAAGGCTGAATGCTGAGGGCTGAAGCTGTAATCCGTGTCTGTAATCCGCGTCCCTTCTGCAAATTCTGTCTTCTGACTTCTGTCTTCTGTCTTCTGGCTTCTCGTCATACTCTCCCTTATCACATCCCTTACAAAATCATGAACCTCACCCTGTCTTGCAAATCTTACCTCTATCTTCGCCGGGTGAACATTTACATCCACCATTGCAGGGTCAATATTCAAAAATAGAAAATATACAGGGTGTCTGTCCCGCGGGAGCATTGTTTTAAAGGCATCATAAACTGCATGGTTTATCACCCTATCTTTTATATAACGATTATTCACAAATATATACTGCAAATTCCTGCCTGCCATATTTACAGACGGTCTGGAAATATACCCTTCAATCCTCATTAACCCACCTTTTGCAGGCGGGGTAATCGGTATAAGATTATCCGTTATCTCGTAACCAAAGATCGAGGCTATGCGGTCAAGGATATTATTAGTCGAAGCAGTATCTGTTATCGTTTTATTGCCATTGATCATCTTAAATCGTATCGAGGAATGTGAAAGGGCATGTTGGTTTACCGCCTCGATGATATGGGACAACTCGGTAGTGTCAGACTTTAAAAATTTTAACCGGGCAGGTATATTTAAGAATAAATCCTTAACCTCGATAGATGTTCCCTTCACAGGCGGGGCGTCTTTTATCGCCTTTACAGCGCCGTTATCCAATTCTATCTCAGTCCCTGCAGAATCTCCACCGGCACAGGTCAGCAGCCTTACTTTGGAAACAGAGGCTATACTCGGCAGGGCCTCGCCTCTAAACCCGAGAGTGGTAATTTTATGAAGGTCGTGAACAGTCTTTATTTTGCTTGTGGCATGTCTTTCAAATGCAATAACGGCATCCTCCCTCGCCATACCCGAGCCGTCATCCGTTACCCTTATATACCTTTTTCCGCTACCTTTTACTTCTACTGTAATAGCGCCTGCGCCCGCATCTATCGAATTCTCTATAAGCTCCTTGACGGCTGAGGCAGGTCTCTCCACCACCTCACCGGCAGCTATACGATTGACCAATTCATCCGGTAATCTTACAATCCTGCCTTCCATAAATTATTTTTAGCACAATAAAAAAGCTAAATCAATTTTCATTTTTAAGGGGTTGACAAAAATCTGAAGGGGGTGTAGATTATCTTCGGAGGGTTAATATGAATTTATGGCAGATTATAGGTGCAATTGCCCCTTTAGCGGTTATATTTGGCTTCTTCACCCTTATCATTCATATCTATCAGACTCGGATATTAAGAAGATGGAAGGAGGAATCCCTTGAGGCACAGAAGAGGTATGAAGATTATCTAAGAAGGCATGAAGACCAATCCCGTGAGGATCATAAAAGGCATGAGGAGGAGTTTCATGATTTCAAAAAATATCACGAGGAAACCATCAGGTATATAGCCAGTTTAATTGCCAGTGAAGGGCAAAAAACACGGACAGAGATTCAGGATAGATTTTAACATGAACAAAAACCTAATAGAACGCAGATGACGCTAATTTAAACGGATTTTCACTGATAAAAAAGGCTGAAGACCAGCGACCAAAGATTTTTTCTTTTTTTCTTTAGCCTTCAGTCTTCAGCCTAATTCTTTATCTGTGTCAATCCGTATCATCCGTGTCATCCGTGTTCTATATCAAAATCATGAACATAATCGAGGCAATTGAAAATAGAAGGAGTATCAGGACGTTTAAGCCCGACCCGATTCCCGATGGTATATTGGAAAAGATTATAAAGACTGCCGGCAGGAGTCCTTCTTATACAAATACACAGCCGTGGGAGATAGCGGTAGTAAGGGGTAAAACAAGGGATGATTTAAGCCGTAACCTTTATAATGCAGCATCATCCGATACACCTATTACGCCTGATATACCTAAACCATCAACATGGCCGGAGGAATTGGACAGAAGGTCAAAGGAGCATGGAGAGAGGAGATTTAAGGTTTTGGGAATCGAAAGGGATGATGCTGTAAAAAGGAAGGATTTAAGGTTACAGAATTTTAAATTCTACGGTGCACCTGCTGTATTATTTATATTTATAGATAAGGGGCTTTCCGAGTGGTCTGTTATGGACATCGGCATGTTCGCCCAAAGCATAATGATTACTGCCCTTGAATACGGGTTAGGGACATGCCCACAGGCAGTCTTAACAAATTACCCCCGCATAGTAAAAAGGCATCTCAATATCCCCGAATCAAAGAGACTGGCTCTCGGCATATCCATAGGATACCCTGATAATGAGGCATTAATAAACAGCTATCGGAGTGCAAGAGTGGAGATAGAGAAATTTACAAGCTGGTATTAATTTTTTTGAGGCCTCTTATAATCATGGCGATACACAAGATATATCCCTATCAAAGTAATTACTATCATTACGCTAAAAAGTATCTCTAACTCATTCATGATTTTCTCCTTTATCCAAGAGATATCCTAAAATTAAAAATAAAACTGTTTCTATTATACCAAGCCAAAACCCGAGGGGTGAAAATCTTTCAGACATTATATTGCCGAGGACAAGAGCCGCAAACATAATCTTACTCATGTCATAACAATATTTTGCTAAATTTTCTCTTTGCCTTTTTATCATCTTATTCCTTCACCGGTATCGTAAACCTTATATCCGCACCGCCGGATGGCGATGCCTCTGCCCATACCTTGCCTCCATGACGCTCGACAATCTCCTTGACTATTGCAAGCCCCAGACCTGTCCCGCCCTTTGCCCTTACAACAGGGTCGTCCATCTGGAAAAATTTACCGAAAATCTTATCTCTGCAATCAACAGGTATGCCGGGCCCTGTATCTGCTACAGAGACTTCAACAAAATTTTTGCCATCAGTCATTTGAGATGTGATAGTTCTGGCAGATATAGTAATACTCCCCCCCGAAGGGGTAAATTTTATTGCGTTGCTCATAAGATTCATAAGAGCCTGATTTATTCTATCCCTGTCGCCAGGAACGAGCGGAATATCTTTCTGAATATTCAAATTAACGGCTATGTTGTTCTTCTTCGCCTGTCCGATGAACATCGCCGCAAATTGCTCTATGGTGTCCGATAGATTCAGCGAACCTATCCTGTATTCCATCCTGCCTGTTTGCAGCCTCATAAGGTCAAGGTAGTCATTTATTAAGGATGTCATGCGGTTACTCTCATCTCTTATTATGCCCAAAAATTCCTGATATGTCGCTACAGGCTTATCCTTATAGGTAAGCATCAGCTCCGAATATGCCTTTATCGAAGTCAGGGGTGTCCTCAAATCATGAGCCACACGGTTTAAGAATTCTGTCTTTCTCACATCCATATCCTTTAAAGCCCTATTAGCATCCTCCGTCTCCTTTACATACCTTATAATATCCTCCCGGTATCTCTTTCTTTCTGTTACATCCTCCACCTGATAGATAAAACCTGTTACCCTGTTCTCGATGTCAAAGGTAGGGTAGGCTATCACATCCAGCCATATCTTCTCGCCATTTTCTTTGATAAGCTTTTTTTCCTTTTCTGTCTTCTTTCCTGTACCCATTGCCACTGCACCGGGACAATCCTCGCAGAAGGTATCCCTGTTTTCAAATACCCTGTAGCACTCTTTACCTATAAAATCCTGCGGCTCTTTATCATAAAGCCGGGCATAAAAGGGATTTATAAATTGAATTTTATAATCAGCGGGGATGAAAGAAATACCGATTTCTACATTATCGAGAATATTTTTCAGAAGCTTCTGCGTTTCCTTTACGGTCTTTTCCGCATCGAGCCGGGCAATCTTTTCTTTCTGCGATTCGCTTAATGCCGCCTCATATAAAAATGCAGTCTTTAACGGACCTGCGGATACATTGGCTATTAATTGACATAACCTTATCTCCCTTTCTGTAAATATCTTTTCTATGTTTATACTTCTTAAAATAAGGGTTCCTATTATATCGTCTTCAAAGGTTATCGGAAAAAGCACGATACCCCTTATATCCATCTCATGAAGGATATCCTTGACCTGTCCCATAAGGGGGTCTTCCAAAGCGTCGTATATGACAATCTCCCTCCCCTTTAATATCAATCTTTGAATCTCGGGATATTTTGTAATATCAATCTTCAGATTCTTTACATTCAGGTCGTCGTGCGAGGCTATCACATAACCTATATCTTTATTAGTCCCTATGTATACAATCGAGCATCTCTTTACATTCGTAATCTCCGCCATCTTAGATACTATATAGTTCAAGGTATCCCTTGCATTGAGAGAGACGGTAAGTTTTTTTGTCATATCGAGGATTGCAGCATAGTCTCTTTCATCCGTCTTAACCTGGTCGTAGAGCGTCTTCGTCCTGAGATGAGCCCTTACCCTCGCAAGCAGCTCAAAACTGTCATAGGGCTTGGTGATATAATCATCCGCACCAAAATCGAGACCACTTACCTTATCTACTCTCTCAGTCTTCGCTGTAAGCATTATTACCGGTATATGTCTTATCGCCTCGTCATTTTTTAGAATCTTGCAAACCTCGACACCGCTCATATCGGGAAGCATGACATCCAGTATTATAAGGTCGGGATTAAATGCCTTCGCCTCTTTTATTGCCTCACCGCCGCTGTATGCCTCGACAGGCAAATAGCCCTCCTCTGCAAAATAAAAAGAGAGGGATCTGCAGATATTCCTGTCGTCATCAACTATTAAAATCTTCTTCTTTCCATTTTCATCCATAAAAAATTAACTAACAACTTACAACCTACAACCTACAACTAATTACTTACAACTGTCGTTAGTTATCAGTTGTTAGTTGTTAGTTGTTGGTTATTAGTTAGTTGTTCTATTGCCTCATTTGCCAGCTTATCAGCCCTTTCATTTTCAATATGACCGTTGTGACCCTTTATCCACTTCCACTCAATCTTATGCCTTTTTGATAAATTAATCAACTCCTCCCACAACTCCTTATTTTTAACAGGGTTTTTATCGGCAGTCTTCCATCCTTTCTTTAACCATGTCTTAATCCACTTTGTCATCCCCTGGACAAGATAGTTCGAATCCGAAACTACGGTTACATGGCACGGCTCTTTCAGGGTCTTCAATCCTTCGATAGCCGCAGTCATCTCCATTTTATTGTTTGTTGTTTTTCCTTCAGCCCCCTTAATCTCCTTTGTTTTATCATTATACTTTAGAATAACCCCGTATCCGCCTGGACCCGGGTTTCCCCTGCACGCGCCATCCGCATAAATAAAGACCTTTTTCATGTATTCTTTTCTCACACAAAGCCACAAAGGACACAAAGGAAAAAAAGAAAAAAATAAGGAAACCATAAAACCATGAAAAAAACAATTTATGGACTCCTGGCTTCTTAATAGATTTATGATGTTTCTTTGTGTTCTTCGTGTCTTTGTGTGATTATTTCTTTTTACCCCGTCATCATTGCAATCTTCACCATAAGGACATCATCGAGATACTTTAAATTCACAGGTTTTGTTATGTAGTCGTCTGCGCCGAGTTTTAGAGCCTCCTTTGCCGTCTCCTCGTCCTTAACTGCAGTAACCATAATCACACCAATTTCCTTATCGGCTTCTTTTATCTGTTTTAGGGTCTCTATGCCGCCCATCCCCGGCATCCTTATATCGAGAAGCACTAAGTGGGGTCTCTCCTCTTTCACGATTTTTATTGCATCTTCACCGCTGTTAGCCGTAAAGACCTGATACCCCTTCTTGGTCAGATACAGCTTTACCATCGAGCAAACTTCCACCTCATCGTCAACAGCAAGGATTCTTATCATATATTAATCTCCCATTACGAAATTAGAGATTCTTCGCTTCGCTCAGAATGACAGCAAACGAGAAACGTCATTCTGAACGGAGCGAAGCGGAGTGAAGAATCTCTTTAATTTTCATTATTCATTAAGTCTTTAAATTCTGGATTTTTTATTTTGATTAATTGAATTTTCTTTGCTCTTGTCCATCCTTTGATTTTTTTCTCAGATGCTATTGCATCTTGTGGGCTATTAAATACTTCATAATAAATCAACTTGTTTACATTGTACTTTTCAGTAAATCCCTTTACTATCTTCTCTTTGTGTTGATACATCCGCTTTACGAGATTGCTGGTAATACCTGTATATAAAACTGTATCTCTTTTGTTAGTAGCAATATAAGTATAGTAAAGTTTTTGCATAATTCGAGATTCTTCGCTTCGCTCAGAATGACAGCAAACGAGAAGCGTCATTCTGAACGGAGCGAAGCAGAGTGAAGAATCTCTTTAATTTTCATTATTCATTTCACAAAATTCGAGATTCTTCGCCTTCGGCTCAGAATGACAACATAAAAAAAACCTTGATTAGCACGGCAGTAAAATCGTAAAGGTCGTCCCCTTCCCTATCTCGCTCTCGACCTTTATCCTCCCTCCAAGAGCCTCCATTATTCCATGTGCAATAGACAATCCTAATCCTGTCCCTTTTCCTTCCTGCTTCGTAGTAAAAAAGGGGTCGAAGATTCTTGAAATTATCCTTTCAGGTATTCCCCCTCCTGTATCGGAAACAGCAATCGCCAGGTATTTACCGTTGCCGGGCAATACATCCCCTCTCTGCCCCCCGCTTAAAACATGCGGGGACAGGCCGCATCCCATTGTAATTATATTTATCTTTTTTTTCCATCGCATCCTCTCCAGCTTCTCCGCATCCTCTTTTAATTCCCTTTCATTCAAGGCATCTCTGGCATTGGTTAGGATAATCATCAAAACCTGCTCAAGCTGGTCTGCATCTCCAATCACAGAAGGAATACCTTTATCAAATGCCTTTCCCACACCGATATTTTGAAGCTTAAAATCGTAATCCAATAAGGACAACACCTTTTCTATCAATATATGTATATCAATCTCTTCCTTCTTTGGCTCTCTCTGTTTTGAAAACCTCTCCAGCCCATCAATGATATTTACAATCCTCTCCACCTGTTTCTGCATAACTTCATACATCCTTCTCTCCTCGGCGGTAATATCCTTCTCTGTCAGCTTTATCTGTATATTTCCCGATATTATATTAAGGGGGTTTAAAATCTCATGAGCCATACCTGCAGTAAGACCGCCGATAGAAGCCAGTTTTTCCACCCTTACCATCTGCATTTGCACAAGCTTTCTATCGGTAATATCAATGAGATTAAGGATTGTGCCGAGATACTTGCCATTATGGTCCCTTACAGCAGAAAATCTTAGATTAAACCACCTATCTGCAATATACCTGTCCCACTCCATATAATTCTGCTCCCTATGGTTTTTAAAGGTATCCAGCACATATCTTACTTTAGGATAGCTCTCTTTTTTGTGATGGAGATATATATCTTTGCCAACCGCATCCTCCTTCTTAACATTAAATAGGTCAAGGGCATATTTATTAATATCTACAATCCTATCGTTTTCATCACAGAATACAACCGCCTCTTTCATCCCGTCTATCATTGACTCCAGTCTGCTCTTTTCTCTCGTCAGGCTCTCTGTCTTCTCAGTCAGCATCCTCTGGAGATTCTGATTAGTCTCTCTCAATTCATCCACCAGGCTCTTATTCTCTCGTATCAGCCTTATCTTTCTTACAGCCTCTTCCACAGTAAAAAGCAGCCCATCCAGGTTAATAGGCTTTCTCTTAAAATCAAAGGCACCGCCTTTTAATGCAGATAGTATATTATTCATGTCAGGATAGCCTGTTATAATAATCACAGGCAGGTTTTCGGATATTTGCTTTATCCTGCTCATAAGTGTAATACCATCCATACCGGGCATTTTTATATCCACCATCGCCAAATCGAAGATATTACTTTTCATTGCATCGAGCGCTTCTTCTCCATTCTTCTTTACCTCTACTCCATAGCCTTTACGGGTAAAGAACTCTCTAAGCATCGTCCTTACTAACTCATCATCGTCTACAATTAAAATCTTCGGTATATCCATAGAGTATCAATGACAGAAACCCCTACAATGTATCTAAAAACTCTTCAGGGGTCATGCCCCTTATAAATTGTCTTGAAATATGAATAAACTCCCTATCCCGTGACAGCAGAGTAATAGGACTTAAACCAATGGAAAGCGATAGATGGATGGCGTCAAAGGGGTCAAGTGGTAAATCAGCCTGCAAGGTGTTTGCTTTAATGAGATGTATTTCATCGGGGATAATAACATCCAATATAACAGTAATTTTTCTTATGTCCTCTTCAATTTGTCTTAAACTATATTTTTTCTTTCTTCGGAGGAGAAATCGAATCTCAAAAAGGGTTGTAATGGATATAATTCCAGATACTTTTTTTGCTTCTATAAGCTTGATAATCTCATAAGGGGCTTTCCAGAGTTCTTTATTAGATGCAGTTTCAATTTCTTTTGTAAGCCAGTTTACTATAACATCGGTATCCAGAAGAACTTTTGAAGATTCCATAGATTATTCTTTGATTTTGCCATATAAAGATTCTCTTAACTCCTTTATTATCTCTGTGGATGTCTTTTCAGAATGAACTATGCCTTTATACTTTCCAAGCAAGCCGCCGGCAATATTTTTTTTTGTCTTAACGGGTCTTTTAAAATCTTTAATTAATTCAACAGCCTCTTGTAGTGTTGTGGGCATATTTATCACCTCTTTTATCTCAAAATAACGGAACTGGAGAGAGAAGTCAAGATAATTTCTTGCTTCCACCTTACCCTATTTTGAGGTATAGTAATTCACAAATATTGTCTCCCGTAAAATTTAAGGAGGGTCTAATGTCTCTTAAAATCCGCACAAAGATAATCCTTTTATTTTTTGCCCCAATCCTTCCTCTCACGGTTATTGTCGTTATCGTCTCAGGTTATCTCCTAAACAATCTCTACAATAAGGCACAAAGGCTTGATGATATATCAAAAGAAAGGATTAAGGTTACAGACCTGAGACTCTCATTAGATAGTGGATTGATGCCTGTCAATGACTATATAATCACAGGGGATAAGAGATATGCCGATGATTTTAGTGGTATCTCAAAGAAGATTGAAGAGCAATTTAAGGCAGTGGAAGAAATAGCAATAACATCTGAGGAGAGGGAGATACTTAAAGATGTAAAGGGTGCATGGAAGAATATAAATGAAATCTCCTTAAAGATATTTGCAATCCCTGACCCTCTTGGTAATAAAGATGCGGCGGGACTTATGGAGGAGATGGATTATAAGTGGGGCTATCCTGCAATAGAGATGCTCAAGAGATGGAGGGAGATTGACCTTGAGGAATATAAAAATGTTTTAGAAAAACATAACATGGCATGGAGGCAGGCATGGATTACTATGATTACAGGGGCTATCATGTTCCTCGTCATCTGTCTCGTCTATATCCTTTTCTATTCCCGAATTGCAGCCAGAAATGAGGAGGAATTGCTGGCATCGGAGAATAGGTTTAGAAGCCTTGTTGAACAACTGCCGAATATGGTTTTCATTAATAAAAAGAGAAGGGTTGTTTATGCCAATAGAAAATGCGAGGAGGTGATGAAGTATAAAAGAGAGGAGTTTTATTCGCCTGATTTTAATTTCTTAAGCCTTATTGCACCTGAATATATAGAGATGGTAAAGACAAGGTTCAATAGGCACATAAAGGGTGAAGAGGTTGAGCCTTATGAATATGCCATTATTACTAAGGACAATAAAAGAATCGAAGTAATACTAAATACTGCTTTAATAGATTATGAGGGAGAAAAGGCGATTCTTGGCATATTAACGGATATTACAGAGCGTAAAAAGATGAAAGAATCGTTAAAGATAAGCGAGGAGAGATACCGCGGATTGGTAGAGACCTCCACAGATGCCATAATCTCCGTAAATGAGGCACGCGAGATAATACAATGGAACGATTCCGCCTCGAAAATTTTCGGCTACTCCAAATATGAAATTATGGGCAAACTTATCGATATTATCATTCCTGAGGATTATAGAAATAAACATATAGAAGGTTTCAAGAGGCATATCGAAACAGGCGAGGGTAAAGCCATAGGCAAAACTATCGAGCTCGAAGGTTTAAGAAAAGATGGCTTCATTGTCCCGATAGAGCTGAGCCTGTCCGAGCTAAAAACAGGAAATTCCTATATCTTCACGGGGATTATTCGCGATTTAACCGAAAGAAAACAGGTTGAACATGAAATGATGCGACAGGAAAAACTTGCAGGTATGGGACAGCTTGCAGCAGGGGTTGCCCATGAAATTAAAAACCCCCTTAATATTATCTCAGGAAATATACAGATACTCGATATGGAAGAGAACGACCCCGAGAAAAAGAAAATATATAAAACAGTTGCCCAGCAGATAGACCGCTCGGTAAAGATAATAGACAATCTGCTGGATTTCGCAAGGAAAAGGAAGCACGAGATAAAGGATATTAATATAAACACCCTTTTGGAAAAGACTATCATGCTTGTAGAATATGAGATGAGGACGGAGAATATCCTTTTTGTAAGGGATTTTCAGAAGGATTTGCCAATGATAAAGGGAGATTCGGACCAGATTGCACAGGTATTTTTAAACCTGATTAACAATGCGAGGGATTCAATGAATGAAAAGCAGAAAAGGATAAAGAGCGGAAAATTGAAGGCTGAGGGATGGAAGGGGGAAATAGGGATAACCACAAAAAAGACAGACAATATGACAGAGATAGCCTTTGCAGACACAGGATTGGGAATTCCAGAGGATAAGATGGCAAATATATTCAAACCCTTCTTCACAACGAAGGCAGAAGGAAAAGGGACGGGACTTGGATTATCCATTGCAAAGGATATAATAGAAAAACATGGGGGAAAGATTGAGCTGGAGAATAAAGTTGGAGAGGGGGCGAAATTTATAATAAAATTGCCTTTATGAACAAAAACCTGATTTTTAACGCAAAGACGCAAAGAAAAGAAGAAAGTCCAGAAAGAAAATATAAGCTTTTAACGCAAAGGTGCAAAGGGTAACATAAAGACGCTAAGAAAATCAAAAAAAGTAAATACTCTTTGTCTCTTTCTTTTAAACTTTGCGTCTTTGCGTTAAAGTTTCTTTGCTTTTTTTTGCGTCTTTTTTCTCCTCTTTGCGACTTTGCGTTAAATAACTGGGTTTTATAATTTCCTTAACATGACCAAAATTCCTGTCTTAATAGCCGATGACGAGCCGATGGCATGCGACCTGCTGGAGCGATTCCTTAAAACAAAGGGCTTTGAGGTCTCCAACGTTCACAGCGGGACAGAGGCTCTCGAAAAACTGAAGACCTTTAAACCCGATGTCGTCATCCTCGATATCAGGATGCCTAATATGAACGGGGTAGAATGCCTGAAAAATATCAAAAAGGATTATCCCGATATAGAGGTAATCATGGCGACTGCAATCGGGGATTTATCAACTGCAATTGAGTGCATGAAGGAAGGGGCGCACGGCTACCTGTCAAAACCTGTAAATCTTGAAAACCTCCTCCTTGAAATTCAAAAAGCCTCGGAGCATAGAAGGCTTATAATAGAAAACAGGGATTATCAGGCGAATCTGGAGAAAAAGGTAGCAGAGCGGACAAAAGAGGTTCAGACGCTGCATGAAAAGCTTAAGGAAAGCTTTATCAACACTATCAGGATTACATCAGGGCTGGTGGAGGTATACGACCCATTTCTCGGCGGACATTCTAAAAGGGTGGCGAGATTCACAGCAAAGGTCGGCACCGCTTTAAAACTCCCGAATAAAGATTTGATTGAT
>JACQEW010000225.1 GCA_016200365.1 Nitrospinota bacterium | reverse complement strand
TTCGTGCAATGGAGGGAGCAAAGATATTTTGCAGAGTAAGAAGCTATTTATCGACTGCAAGGAAGAATTCTATTGGTTCGCTTCAGGCAATGAGAATGCTTTTTATGGGTTCTTTGCCGAATTTCGCTGAATAGTTACAAAGGATTTATCTTGTCCGTGTCCATCCGTGATAAATCCGTGGTAGTTTTTATAATTTCCTTTACATTAAAAAAAACATTAAAAAAATAATTGATTTGCTTTTTTATTTATGTTAATAAAATATTCAGCCCTGAATTTAAGGGCATGTAAAAGGAGATGCCCTATATGACAAAATTGGATATTATAAACAAGGTTATTGAAGAGATGGGACTGCAAAAGCCTAAAGCAGAGGAGGCTGTAGAATTGGTCATTGATAAAATCAAACAAACGCTTAGCAATGGTGAACCGGTAATATTAAGACGGTTCGGCTCTTTCTCCGTGCGGGATAAAAATCCGAGGATTGGAAGAAATCCAAAGACAGGGGAGGAGGCAGAAATAACAGCCCGCAGGGTTGTAAGGTTTAAATCAGGAAAGCATTTCAGAGACGCAGCAAATAAATAAACCCCGCCCCGCATATAAATTATGTGCGGGGTTTTATCTCTTTCCCCATTACTTCATACAGCTTCAAAACCCCATATTTAATTGATACCTTTATTAAATTCTGCTATATTTACCCTGTCCGGAACAAAAACTTAATTTTCTAAAGGAGATTTATGAAATACGAGCCTGTAATCGGTTTAGAAGTTCATGTCCAGTTGAATACAAAATCAAAGATGTTCTGCTCCTGCAGCACGAAGTTTGGCTCAGAGCCGAATAAGAACACATGCCCAATATGTATCGGCATGCCGGGTGTTTTACCTGTAATAAACAAAGAGGCGGTAAATCTTACTATAAAGACAGCACTTGCCATGAGATGCAATATCGCCCCTTTCAACAGGTTTGCAAGAAAGAACTATTTTTACCCTGATTTGCCAAAGGGGTATCAGATTTCACAATACGAGCTTCCCCTTGCAAAAGGCGGTCATATCGAGATAGTGCTTGATGGAAATATAAAAAGGATTGGCTTAACCAGAATCCACATGGAAGAGGATGCAGGAAAACTGATACATGGAGAGAATCTCGGAGATAAAGATTCAAGTTATGTAGATATTAACAGGGCAGGCGTTCCCCTTATGGAGATTGTAAGTGAGCCGGATATTCGCTCACCCGAAGAAGCAAAAGAGTATATGACGAGGCTCAAGGCGATACTTGAGTATATAGAGGTTAGCGACTGTAATATGGAGGAGGGGAGCTTGAGGTGCGATGCCAATGTATCTGTGCGTCCTGTTGGGAGCAAGGAATTTGGCACAAAGGCAGAAGTAAAGAACATGAACTCCTTTAGATTCCTTCAAAAGGCTCTGGAATATGAAATTAAGAGGCAGATAGACACACTTGAAGAAGGCGGAAAAATAGTTCAAGAGACACGGTTATTTAATCCTGATAAAGGCGTCACTGTATCCATGAGAAGCAAAGAGGAGGCGCACGATTATCGTTATTTCCCTGAGCCTGACCTTGTTCCGATAGAGATTGACAGCAGATGGATTGAAGATATAAGGGCTACACTCCCCGAGCTTCCTGATGCAAAGAGGGAGAGATTTGTAAAAGATTACGGCTTGCCGGAATATGATGCGGAGGTATTAACCACATCAAAGGCAATTGCAGGATATTTTGAGGACTGTATAAAACTCTATAACCAGCCCACTGATAGAGGCATTCAGGGGCAGGCGAAGATTATCAGCAACTGGGTGATGGGTGAGGTATTAAGGACATTAAAGGATGAGGGGCTTACGATTGAGAAATACCATGTAACTCCTCAAATGCTGGCAGGGATGCTTAAACTGATTGACAACGGGACAATCAGCGGAAAAATCGCAAAGACTGTATTTGAAGAAATGTATAAAACAGGAAAATCCCCTGAGGATATTGTAAAAGAAAAAGGGCTTGTCCAGATAACCGATGAATCGGCGGTTATCAAAGTCATTGATGAGGTCATTGCTGAAAATCCGAAAGAGGTAGCAGATTATAAGGGAGGTAAAGATAAACTCATCACATTCTTTGTCGGGCAGGTGATGAAGAAAAGCAAAGGCAAGGCAAATCCGCAGGTGGTTAATAAACTGCTGAAGGAGAGGCTGACATCATAAGCATGTCATTCTGAGCGTAGCGAAGAATCTCATCAAATACATAGACCCTTCGCTTTGCTCAGGGTGACAAAATAGGGGGTGTAGTATGAAATATTTTTCTGTAATTATTATTGCAGTGTTTTTGTTTTTTTTAGCTGGTTCAATCTTGCAGATTGAACCAAAATGTTTTGCAGAGACAAAGGAGATTATTTCAGAAGGCACATACAATATGGGTGATGGGGAGACGCCGGGTGTTGCAGAAAGCAGGGCATTGCTTAATGCGAAACGAGTTGCCATTGAGCAGGCAGGGACTTATGTTGAGAGTTACACAAAGGTTAAGAATCTTCAATTAACAGAAGATGAAATCAAGGTCATGGCATCAGGGATTATGGAGGTTGCGATAATAGACAAGAAAAGGACTGTCATAGGAGATGGCTTTAATTTTTGGGTAAAAATCAAGGCAAAGGTTAATTTAGATAATATAGAGAAGCTCGCAGGTAAGGTAAAAGAGAAATCTGTTGTGGAGGATTACAAGAAGATACAGGAGGCTTATGATAAAAGCCAGAAAGAGATTGAGGAATTAAAGAAGCAGTTGGCACAGGCAAAAGGAGAACCAGAACGAAAACAGGTAGAGGCAAAGATTGCAGATAAGGAAAATTTATTTCAGGCTAATGAGTGGTTTGAGAAAGGTAATAGGTATAGTCTGGATAAACAGTATGATGAGGCAATAGATGCATATACAAAAGCTGTTATGCTGAACCCTGATGCTGATGGAGCCTATGTTAATCGAGGAAACGTTTACCTGCAAACGGAGCAATATGATAAAGCTCTTGAAGACTATAATAAAGCATCTGAAGTATTAGATAGGACATTTGATAGAAACAATCCAAATCTCAATATAGAGGTTTATGCAAATGTTTTTTGGAATATCGCCTTGAATCGTGGGTATGTCTACGAGAAAAAAGGAGAATATGATAAAGCAATAGAGTATTATAACAGTGCTATAAAATTTAAGTCTGACAATGCCAACGCTTATTTTAATCGTGGAAGAATTTATCTTATTGTTAAAAGTGAGTATGATAAGGCAATAGAAGATTACAGTAAGGTAATTGAAATAAACCCAGAAAACCCGGATTATTCGGTAACAGCAAACGATTATAAAAATTGGGTTATAATTGATGGTATTGCAAAAGTATTATATAAAAAAATTAAAAGCAAATTAACTCCTCACCCTATAGTTATTTCATCCTACCTCAATCGTGGGTTTGCCTATCATAAGAAAGGTCAGTATGACAGGGCAATTGAAGATTACAGTAAAGGGATTGATATAAATCAAAATATTCCTGAAGCTTACCTTTACCGTGGAAATGCCTATGCTGATATAAGAGATATAGATAAGGCTATTTCTGATTTTCAATAGGCATGTGATATGGGGAATGAGAATGGGTGTAAGGGGTTGCAGATGGCTTTAGAAAAGAGATAGCTTTGGTGATTGAACATCCAAATTATTATGGACTACATAAAATTTCTTGGGACTGCGGGTGCGAGGATGGTAGTGGCAAAGCAGGTAAGGTCATCCGGCGGGACATGGTTGTGTCTTGGAGGGGTCAATCTTCTTTTAGACCCTGGACCGGGGGCGTTGGTTAAATGCTGGTCGAGTAAGCCAAAGCTTGATCCAACAACGCTGGATGCAATAATCCTATCCCACAAACATCTCGACCACTCAGGGGATGTAAATGCCATGATTGAGGCAATGACAGAAGGGGGATTTAAAAGAAAGGGAACAGTCTTAGCCCCTGATGATGCCATAAATAGCGACCCTGTAGTTTTCAAGTATCTAAGAAACTATGTAGACAAAGTAGAGGTTTTGAAAGAGGAGGAGGGTTATTCTGTTAATAGTATAAAATTCTCCACATCTAAAAGGCATGTCCATCCTGTAGAAACCTATGGTCTGACATTTCACCTCACAAAAGGTAAGCTCTCTTTTATTACAGACACAAAATATTTCCCTGACCTCTCTAAGATGTATAAGAGTGATATTATTGTTATTAACACTGTTTTGCTTAAACCAAGAAATGATGTAAAGATAGACCATTTATCCATAGAGGACACACAGATACTCATAAATGAACTCCGTCCTAAGACAGCAATCCTTACCCACTTCGGGATGTCTGTTTTAAAGGCAAAGCCTTGGGAGGTTGCCGACAGGCTATCTCAGGAGACAGGGGTAAAGGTAATAGCCGCCAGAGACGGGATGCAGTTGAATATAGAGGAATTATTGTGAGAGCATACTGCAAAAACATTTTTTCACTTCCGTTATTTTTTCTTTTGCTTTATTTATTTAATCTTTTAAGGAACAAAAGAAAAAATAAAAAGTCGTTCAAAAAAGTTTTTGCAGTATATCATCGTTATAATGGCACATAAGGATTATTACGAGATACTCGGTTTAAAAAAGGATGCTGCGGAGGGGCAGATAAAGAAGGCTTACCGTAAGCTCGCAATGAAGTATCATCCTGACAGGAACCCAGGAAATAAGGCGGCGGAGGAAAAATTTAAGGAGATAAATGAGGCTTATGCTGTGTTAAGCGATAAGGAAAAAAGGAAACAGTATGATATGTTCGGCTCTGACAAGTTTCATCAGAGATTCTCTCAGGATGATATATTCAGGGGATTTGATATCGGGGATATACTCAAGGACATTGGGTTCGGCTCAGACGATGTTTTCAATCGTATATTTGGGAGAGGAAGGACCGGTTTTGGCGGTTTTGAAAATATGCATGGAGGCAGACAGGGATTCGGCTATGAAGATATGTTTGGAAGGGGTGTGCCGCAGAAAGGTGCGGATATTACATCCGACCTGCACATTACTTTTAATGAGGCGGTATTTGGCGGAGATAAAAGGGTATCGCTAAAGAGACCCGATGGAAGTATGGAAGAGGTTGTAGTAAAGATACCTGCCGGTATAGATACAGGCAAGAAATTGAGGCTGGCAGGGAAGGGGTCGCCTGGTATCGGCGGACAGCCTTCTGGAGATTTATATTTTAATGTAATAGTTCAGGGGCATCCTGTCTTTAAGAGAGAAGGGGATGATGTTATTATAGAAAAGGATATAAAATTTACAGAGGCTGTCCTCGGCACATCAATAGAGGTTACTACCCTCGATGGACAAACCAGAATGGCAAAAGTTCCTGCCGGCACAAAGGGTGAAACTAAAATAAGGATAAAGGGGTACGGGATACAGCATCTCAAGGGTGGAGGAAAAGGAGACCTTTATGTGAAGATAAATATAAAAATTCCTGATAGTATTACGGAAAGGCAGAGGAAACTGCTGGAAGAACTTTTGAGAGAAGGGATGTAAATTATAGAACGCAGATGACGCTGATTTTACGGATTTACACAGATTTTTAAATTTTTCTTTATTGTATAATCAGTGGTAATCAGCTAAATCTGCGGTATCAGCGTTCTATTATATTTTTGAAATTTTTATTTTCTATGAAAAAACAGATTAATCCAAGGATTAGATTTTTTAAAGAGGTATCAGGATTGATTGATTCAGTCGGTGATCTGGATAAACTCCTCGATATAATCATTCAGACCGCTACAAAGGTAATGGAGGCAAAGGCGAGCTCCCTCCTTTTACTTGATAAAAAGACCAATAAGCTCTATTTCCATACAGCCACCGGTGAAAAAAAGGATGAGGTAAAGAGGTTTGAGGTTGGTATGGGTGAAGGGATTGCAGGCTGGGTGGCTAAAGAAGGGAGGCCCCTTCTGGTTAAGGATGTAAGTAAAGAGCCGAGATGGAACAGGAGGATAAGTGACGAAATAGGTTTCGAGACCCATTCAATTGCATGTGTCCCCCTTAAGATAAAGGATGAGGTTATCGGTGTGGTAGAGATAATAGACAGGGAAGACGGCTCGCCTATAAGGGAAGAGGATATGGAGATACTCACTGCCTTTGCGGATTTAGCCGCCTCGGCGATTGAAAAGGCACAAAACATAAAAAATGTAAAGGATGAAAACATCTACCTGAGAAAGGAGTTAGATCAGAAGTATCAGATTATTGGAGAAAGCGAGCAGATAACGAGGGTTATCATGGATGCAAAGAAGGTTGCAAATTCAAAGGCAACTACACTTATATACGGCGAGAGCGGAACAGGAAAAGAGCTTGTGGCAAGGCTTATTCATAGTCAGAGCCCGAGAAGGGAGAAGCCTTTTCTCATAATAAACTGCGGTGCAATTCCCGAGACATTATTGGAGAGGGAGCTGTTCGGACATGAAAAGGGGGCATTTACAGGCGCCGATCAGAGGAAGATAGGGCTCTTTGAGGAAGCGGACGATGGGACGCTATTCTTAGATGAGATTGGTGAGACCACACCTGCCATGCAGGTGAAGCTCCTGAGGGTTCTCCAGGAGGGGCAGTTTTTCAGGATAGGGGGAACCGCGTCAATCACAGTAGATGTGAGGATAATTGCTGCAACAAATCGGGAATTGGAAAAGGATGTTGAGTCAGGAAGGTTTCGTGAAGACCTCTTTTACAGACTGAATGTAATAAGGATCAACCTCCCGCCTTTGAGGGAAAGGAAGGAGGACATCCCGCTCCTCGTAAAATATCTCCTTGAAAAAAAATCTCTGGAAAACTACAGACCTGTCCCCGCAGTAACAAAAGAGGCAATGGAGGTGCTTATCAATCATCAATGGTATGGCAATGTAAGGGAATTGGAGAATGCCATAGAAAGGGCAGTGGTTATGGGAGACGGGAAAGAGATAAAGGAGGAAAACCTTCCCCTCGATATAACAAAATGGAAGCTGTTCAAAGCCCCTGCCATCGGCATTTCCCTTAAAGAGGCAATAGAAAAATTTAAGAAAGACTTTCTTAAAGAGACAATAAAATACGCCGACGGCAATAAAAACAGGGCTGCCAAGATATTAGGAATAGAGAGGACATATCTGCATAAGTTGATAAAAGAGCTGGATATAAATACATAGTAATCGGGAGGCGATAAATGTCTTCTCCACAGTTTGGGGCAGAAGGACTTATAGAATTATCAATCGAAGGCGGTATTGCCTTTTTACTGCTTGATAACCCCCCTTTAAATCTCCTTTCTAAAGACCTCCTTTTAGGGCTTAAAAATACTATAAAGAGGCTTGAGGCTGATAGCAAAGTTAAAGTTATTATAATTACAGGAAAGGGCAAATTCTTCGGGGCAGGGGCAGATATAAAAGAACTGTCAGCAATAAAGACAAAAAGGGAGGGTGAAAGATTTGCCAGAATGGGTCAGGAGATTCTTAATCTCATTGAGTCCCTCGAAAAGCCTGTAATAGCAGCTATAAACGGTCCATGTATAGGCGGGAGTAATGAATTGGCAATGGCGTGTCATTTAAGGATTGCATCGGAGGAGGCGTGGTTCTCCCAGCCAGAGATAAGTCTCGGTATTATCCCGGGTTTTGGCGGCACACAGCGACTGCCAGGGCTTGTTGGTAAGGCAAGGGCAATGGAGACAATCCTCACAGGTGGAAGGATAGCATCTCTGGACGCATTCGCCATCGGTCTTGTTAATAAAGTTGTTAAGGGTAATGAACTTATCAAAGAGGCTAAGGCACTTGCAGCGATTATTGGAAGTAAAGGAATGGCGGCCGTAAAGGCATGTCTTGAAGCAGTAAATAGCGGAATGGATACGAGTCTTAAAAAAGGGCTTGATAAAGAGGCGAGACTCTTCGGGGCATTGTGTGAAACAGAGGATAAAAAGGAAGGTATCTCTGCCTTTGTAGAAAAGAGAAGTCCGAGGTTTAAGGATAGATGAAATATTCACCACGAAGAACACAAAGGAAATTACCAATTCCCAATTTCTAATTTCCAATTAAGAAGAAAAAAATAAAATTCCTTAATTGGAAATTGGTAATTAGAAATTAGAAATTTATTTCTTAGTGTCCTTTGCGTTAAAAAAGGTATTTTCAGATGAAAATCATTGTCTGCATAAAAGAGGTGCCTGATACTGCAATAGGCTTAAAGATACGGGATGACAGCCATGAGATAGAAACTGAAAATATCCCGTGGATTATGAACCCCTATGATGAATATGCCATAGAGGAGGCACAGAGGCTCAAAGAAAAATTTGGAGGCGATATTGCTGCTATAACAGTTGGGAATGAAAGAGTTGAAACTGTCTTAAGGAGCTGCATTGCCCTCGGTGCTGACAGGGCTATAAGAATAAAAGATGATTCTCTGAAAAAAAAGGATAGTCTTATTACCTCAAAAATACTTGCGGAGGTTATTAGAAATATTGAATACGATGTTATCCTCTGTGGCAAGGAATCGGTAGATTATGGATATGCACAGACTGGACAGATGATTGCTGAATTCCTACAAATCCCCTGTGTATCGGCAATAAAAAAACTTGAGGTGTCTCCCTCAACTAAAGATGCTATGTGCCATAGGGAGATTGAAGGCGGCTTAGAGGTTGTAAAATGCAGCCTCCCTGCTGTATTCACGGCACAGAAGGGACTGAATGTCCCAAGATATGCATCCCTGTCAGGGATTATGAAGGCAAAGAAGATGAAGATTGAGATACTTGAGATAGACACTTTAGGTTTTAACCCTTCTGATTTAAAACCAAAGATAAGGGTTACAAATCTCTCATATCCACCAAAACGGCAGGAAGGCAGAATCATTGAAGGAACATTACCTGATACTGCAAAGGAGCTTGTGAGAAACTTAAAGGAGGCAAGGGTTATTTGAACAAAGACTTGAACACGAATAACACGAATTGACGAATTACACGAAATAAACAAGAGGCAAGATGCAGGAAGCAAGATGCAAGATATAAGATTTTCTCTTGCTTCTTGTTTCTTGCTTCTGGTTTCTAATACATTCGTGCAATTCGTATATTCGTGCAATTCGTGTTCTAAAGAATTTTCCTATACATGAGCAATAAAGAGATATGGGTAATAGCTGAATATGAGAATGAGGGAATAAAGAAAAGCACATGGGAGACTATATCAGCCGCCAGAAAATTGGCAAATCATTTTGGAACTAAATCTGCCGCAGTTATTCTCGGAAATGGTATTAAAGGTATTGTCGAAGAGCTCTCAAAAGAGCTTGACCTTATATATTTTATTGAACACCCCCTCCTTGCAAAGTATGACTCAAATACTTATGTTAAGTGCCTTCATCAGCTTATAAAAGATAAAAATCCTGTCATTATAATTGCATCAGCTACATTCAGGGGAAAGGATTATATACCAAGACTATCGGCAAGACTTAATTGTGGATTTATATCTGACTGTGTAGGTTTTGAAATAAAGGAAGGTATCTTTTTAAAGCGGTATGTATATGGTGGAAGACTCATGGCTACTCTAAAGTTTGAGGAATCTAAGCCATGGATAATCACCATAAGACCGAGATGCTTTGAGTATAAGAGATCAGGAAATGTTAAAGGGGAAGTATTACATATAAAACCTGCATTAGAACAGCAGGATATAATGGTGACTATTCAGGAGAGCCTTAAAGAGACTGGAAAGAGACCGGATTTATCAGAGTCCAATGTGATTGTTTCAGGCGGGAGGGGAATGAAAGGAGCAGCGAACTTTAAATTGCTTGAGGAACTATCAGACGTCCTCGGCGGGGCGGTTGGTGCATCGAGGGCTGTTGTAGACGCAGGCTGGCTGCCCCATTCCTTTCAGATAGGGCAGACAGGAAGGGTAGTTTCACCGACGCTGTATATAGCCTGTGGGATATCAGGCGCACCGCAGCATCTCGCTGGAATGTCAACCTCAAAGTGTATTGTTGCAATAAACAAGGACCCCAACGCCCCCATCTTTAAGATAGCTGACTATGGAATAGTGGATGACCTTTTTAAAGTCGTCCCTGTTCTTATAGAAGAGATAAAAAGGGCTAAAACTTAATCTTAACCACAGAGACACAGAGGCACAGAGAAAAACAGTAAGAAGAAATGGGGAAAGAATAAGTCAGTCTAAAAGTCTAAAAGTCTAAAAGTTATCTCCACTCTTAGACTCTTTTTTCTCCCTTTCTCCTTAATCTTTTTTATTTTGTCTTCCTCTGTGACCTCTGTGTTCTCTGTGGTTAAAGTTCTTTGTATGGATAAATTTGATTGTATAATTGTTGGTGCTGGTCCTGCTGGAGTAGCTGCTGCTATCACCCTTATTAGAAAGGGGCTTACAGTGGCTATCTTTGAGAGGGGCGAATACCCCGGTTCAAAGAATGTCTTTGGTGGGGTATTGTATTCAACTGTTTTGAATAAGCTCACCCCTGAATTCTGGAAAGATGCACCTGTAGAAAGACATATTACAAAGAGGCGATACTCTATCCTCTCCAAAAATTCTGAGATGGCAGTGGAGTTTGATTTTGAAGACTTTAATCAGCCACCCTTCAATAACAGTTTTACAATCTTAAGGGCAAAGTTTGACAGATGGTTTGCACAGAGGGCAGAAGACTCAGGGGCTGTTATATTTACTGAAACTGTTGTGGATGATTTTATCTATGATAGTGGGAAGGTTGCAGGTGTAAGGGCAAGGAGGGAAGGAGGGGATGTATATGCAGATGTAGTTATATGTGCCGAAGGTGCAAATTCACTACTTACAGAAAAGGCAGGCTTAAAGAAGAAACCACTTTTTCATCAGATGATAACTGCTGTAAAAGAGGTTGTAAGCCTTCCGAGAGAGGTCATAGAAGATAGGTTCATTTTATCCAATGACGAAGGCGTGGCACTTGAATTTTTTGGTGAAGCTGTGAAGGGTATGATAGGTTCAGGATTTATTTATACAAATAAAGATTCCCTATCAGTTGGTGTTGGCTGTCCAATAGATGTTATGAAGGAAAATAGTATGAAGCCAAATGACCTTCTTGAGTCATTCAAATCTCATCCTGTAGTTAAGAAACTCTTAAGAGGTGGAAAGACAGAGGAACTCTCAGCAAAGATGATTCCTGAATTAGGTTATAAAAGCCTTCCGAAACTTATAGCAGATGGTTTATTAATCGTAGGTGATGCGGCAGGTTTTGTAAATCCATCCCTCTATCGTGAAGGGACAAATATGGCAATGTATAGTGGTATAATGGCAGCAGAGACAATTCTTGAGGCGAAAGAAAAGGGAGATTTTTCAGAAAAGAGTCTGCAGGGTTATGTAAAAAGGCTGAAGAATAGTTTTGTAATGAAGGACTTAGAAAGATATGGTGATGTTCCTGAAAAGTTATCCGAGATGCCCCAGCTTTTCAAAGAGTATCCCGATGCAATTCTTAAAATGGTACAGGGTTATTTTACTATATCTGATTTATCAAAAGATGAGATGCACAGACAGGCATGGAATGGATTTAAAGATGAGGTCTCGCTATGGAAGTTTTTGTGGGATATGTATAAGGCAAGAAAGGCGATTTTATGAGTATGTTGCAACATCTTGAGTCAAAGACCCTGCCTGAGAAACTATTTCTGGTCAGGTTTAAGACTGATACAGAAAGCCATCTGAAAGTTAATCCTGAAAAATGTAAAGAGTGTAAGGATAAGAGTTGTATCTATATTTGTCCTGCAGAGGTGTATAAGCTTAATGAAAAAGAAAATATCATCATCTCTTATGAAGGGTGTCTTGAATGTGGGACATGCAGGATTGCCTGTGAATTTATAGAATGGAGGAATCCAAAGGGTGGATATGGGGTGTGTTACAGATATGGATAATTCTGCGTGAACTGCAAAAACTCTTTTTTCTCACTTCCGTTATTTTTCTTTTGCTCAATTTTTATATTAATATGGAACAAAAGAAAAAATAAAAAGTCGTTCAAAAAAAGGTTTTTGCAGTATTATTAAATTCTATGAAAGACATTGTGATAGCAAGTGCGGTCAGGACACCTATTGGGAGCTTTAATGGGGGATTGAGTTCTATACCTGCTACGAGGCTCGGTAGTATTGTAATTGCGGAGGCAATAAAGAGGGCAGGTGTTAAAGCAATAGATATTGATGAGGTTATCATGGGCAATGTCCTGTCTGCTGGTTTGGGTCAGGCACCTGCAAGACAGGCGTGTATTGGTGCAGGCTTGCCTTATACGACAAATTGCCTGACCGTAAACAAGGTTTGCGGCTCAGGACTTAAGGCTGTAATTCTCGCATCTCAGGCGATTGCCCTCGGTGATGCAGATATAATTGTGGCAGGCGGGATGGAGAGCATGAGCCGTGCCCTCTATCTTCTGGATAAGGCAAGATTCGGCTACAGGATGGGTGACGGTAATATTATTGACAGCATGGTAAAGGATGGACTCTGGGATGTGTATAATAATATTCATATGGGTTCATGTGCAGAGGTTGTTGCTGATAAATATGGGATTGATAGAAATGAGCAGTATAGATATGCACTTCAGAGTTATCAGAGGGCAATAGAGGCACAGAAGAAAGGTTATTTTACAGAAGAGATAATTCCTATAGATAATATCGCTATAGATGAAGAGCCGAATAGACACGACCTCTCAAAACTTAAAACCCTTCTCCCTGTCTTTAAAGAGGGTGGAGGAATAACAGCAGGTAATTCTTCCAAGATAAGTGATGGTGCTGCAGCAGTTTTGTTGATGTCAGGAGATAAGGCAAGAGAGATTAAAATAAGACCGATGGCAAAGGTCATTGCCTATGCCTCGCAGGGCGTGGAGCCTAAGATGTTCAGTATTGCACCAGTAGGGGCAATAAAGAAAATTCTTAAAAAGACAGGACTTACACTAAAAGATATTGACCTCTTTGAGATAAATGAAGCATTTGCAGCCTCCATACTCGCAGTGATAAAAGAACTAAATTTAAATGAGGGTAGATTGAATATTCATGGTGGGGCAATAGCAATAGGGCATCCTATTGGAGCAAGCGGTGCAAGGATTCTGACAACCCTTCTTTATGCAATGAAAAGAAAGAATGCTAAGAGAGGTATTGCCGTTGTCTGCATCGGCGGCGGTGAGGCAGTGGCAATGCTGTGGAAAGGGTAGAATAATAAAAACCTAACCCGACGGAACAATAGCATTAAAACCGAAAACGATAACCTCTCTGGCTTTTGTTATCTCCAGTACTGCTCTACAAACATGCAGAAAATTATCATAGTTCATGTCATGCAGCCCTCTGTTTCTTTATCTTCTCATACTCCCTATCTGCAAATATCACTGCAAAGGGATGACTCTGCACTATCTGCCAGAAGTCCTGTTCTTTCTGCGGCAAATCGAAAAAGGACTTATTATTTATAAGATATTCACAGTGATTCTGATAACCGCCGTTTATAATCTCATGCCATATTTTAAATTGTGGAGTATCTATACTCTCAGAAATATATTGAAGAACTTTCTGTTTGATGCTTTCATCAGACTGACAGAGAAGATACCCCTCTCGTGAATGCATCCATGCCCTTTCTATATGTTTGTCATGCGGATGTCTCATCTTTTTATAATTTCAATTCAGGTTCATCAAATTTCTTTTCAATATCCTTCTCTTTTTTAAACTCATACAAATCTTTCATATACTCAAAGGCACTGAGTTTTCTTGGACTCCTCTCTTCCTCGATAACAGCCTCTTTAGATTTAATCCATCCCTCAAGATTCAATATTTCGATTTCCGCGTCAGAATACTTTGAAATTTCTTTATATTTTACAGCATCATTGTAATATCCGATACCGACAACATAACTGAATATATCGAGATAGCCGTAATCTGTAATAAGAGCAAAAACATACTGGCTATCCAGCATCATTGTATTTAGAGGAGTATCCCATCTGGCGTTTATTTCGTGAAGTGCGTTGAGGAGTCTATCTTTATTGTCTTCCGTATTGTTATACAGAATATCCATGTCGTAGGTCTGCTCAGGACATCCATGAAGAGATGCAGCCATACCACCAATAACAGTATATTCTACTTTATAGTTATTCAGGACTTCGATAATCTTTTCCGGATTGAACAATTTATTCTCTCCTCCTTTTTCTTTCTATCTTCTGACTCAGGTAAAAGTCCTAATTTTTCAGCCTCACGCACAGCGCTAATTAATGCTTCAAGACGTTCATTAGGTGTGCTTCGTAAATTTCTCTTTATCGTTTCTAAATCTACCAGAGACAAATTTCTCATTTTACCCTTTTCATCTCCTTTTCAAGAATCTCCAATATAAGCGCTTTGAGTGTTACTCTACGCACGGCTGGAGTTCTTAAGGGAAATCACGGATATTGACATCTACTTTCTTTATCTCTTTCTTTTTTATGTTATCAGCGTAACATAAGCTGCCCTCCAGATTCAACCCGGTTATATTTTGTCTTTCCCACCCCTAAAACAAAAATCAGCTTTGTCCTTCCCCCCTCTCTTTGTCCACAGGGACAGGGTAAATGTCCTATTGTCTGTGTGATAAAATTGTGATAAAGTATGTGAAAAAAATGAGTAATTTAATTTATATAAATGGGAAATTTTTACCGAGAGATGAGGCGAGGGTCTCTGTTCTTGACCACGGATTCCTTTACGGCAGCGGTGTGTTTGAGACAATGAGGGCTTATAATGGAAAGGTATTCATGGGTGATAAGCACATAGAAAGATTGTTCAGGTCGGCAGAGGCTGTCTATCTGAACATTCCGATGGATAAAAATGAAGTAAATAAAGCTGTAGAAGACACAGTTAAAGTAAACAATTTTAAAGATGCCTATATAAGGATTACTGTATCGCGGGGCGAAGGAGAGCCGGGACTTGACCTTGATTTATGCCAAACACCGACAGTTGTTATATATGCAAAGGAGTTCAAGCCCTATCCGGTGGAATGGCATAGGGAAGGGATTAAGATAGCGATAACCTCTATTAAAAAATCGGCTCCTGACTATATAAAAATTCCGCTCAAGGCATGCAATTATTACCTGCCGAATTTTTTTGCGAAAAAAGAGGCAAAGGAGAGAGGTGCGGTAGAGGGAATAATGCTCACTGAAGCCTGTCCTGAGCAAGGGCGAAGGAACGGATATATAGCAGAGGGGACAGTAAGCAATATCTTTATTGTTTCAAATGGTATTCTTATCACACCTCCGGCAGGGGCGGATGTCCTTGACGGAGTAACCAGAGAGATTGTTATCAAGCTTGCAAAGGATGCCAATATCACATTCAAAGAGCTGGAGTTCTCAAGAGATGAATTAATATCGGCAGATGAGTGCTTTTTGACAAATACTACATTTGAAATATTGCCAGTTAAACTTGTCCTGAGCGATGTCGAAGGAGAAGCAGATGCTTTTAAGACCTGTCCTGAGCAATGCCGAAGGATAGGTGAAAAAGCCCCAGGCAGGATAACTGCCTTACTGATGGAAAATTTTAGAAAATTGACAAATAAGCTATAAATAAGGAAATCAGCTTTTTGTTCCGGCTTCAAATTGTAATTGATAGAGATTGTTGTAAATACCCTTCTTTTGTATCAATTCCTCATGGCTTCCCATTTCTGCGATTTGACCGTCATGGATTACAATTATTTTGTCCACATATCTTATGGTAGACAGTCTGTGTGCGATTATTATGGAGGTGCGCCCCTTGATGAGCTTGTGCAGGGCGTCTCTAATCAGCATTTCGGTCTCCGTATCCACGCTTGATGTGGCTTCATCGAGGATTAATATCTTAGGATTGAATGCCAGAGCCCTTGCAAATGAGATAAGCTGTTTCTGCCCCAGCGAAAGTGTGCTCCCCCTTTCCTGAACATCCTCTTTATATCCTTTCGGCAATTTTTCTATAAATATGTGGGCATTGACATATTTTGCCGCCTCGTAGACTTTATCTGCCGGTATTCCATCCTCTCCGAGTCTTATATTATTTTCGACATCCCCGGCAAAGAGAAATACATCCTGAAGAACCATGCTGATATTCCTCCTCAAGAAGGTCTTATCCATATCCCGTATATCAACGCCGTCAATAAGTATCTTCCCCTTTTGAATATCATAAAACCTTCCAAGAAGATTTATAATGGATGTCTTGCCGGCGCCTGTAGCTCCGACAATAGCGGCGCTCTCACCGGGCTTTAAGCGGAATGTTATGCCTTTAAGTGTCAAATCCCCCCAATCCCCCCCTTTGACCTCCCCTTTATCCCCTCCTTTTGAAAGAGGGGAAGGGAAGGTCGTAAAGGGGGGGGAGGGGGGATTATATGAGAACCATACATCCTGAAATTCAATCTCACCCGTTATATCTTTTAAAGATATAGGTTTTTCAGGATTGGGAATATCTTCGGTTGTATCCAGCAGCTTGAATATCCTTTCTGAAGATGCCATTGCAGCCTGCATGATGTTGTATTTTTCGGCAAAATCCCTTATAGGATGAAAAAATCTCTGGATATATTGTAAAAAGGCTACAAGCACGCCAAGCTGTATCTGTCCCCTTATTGTTTCACCGCCTCCATGATAGATGACGATTCCAACGGCAACTGCGGAAAAAAGCTCGATACCCGGGAAATAGAGGGCATTGTAAATAAGAGACCTCATCTGCTCGTCTCTGTTTTCTCTATTGATAGTGTCAAACCTTTTGAAATTTTTCTCCTCCCTGTTGAATATCTGCACCGTGCTCATGCCCGATACATTCTCCTGCAGGTAGGAATTTAGTTTTGCAAGATTGGCTCTTATGCTTCTGTAGGCATCCCTTGCCCTGTCCCTATAGAGTTTTGTTGTATAAAGGAGCTGGGGAAGCACAATGAATGTCAACAGTGCAAGCCTCACATCGAGGATTAAAAGGGCAATGGCTATGCCGAGAAGCGTAAGGATGTCCCCGATTGCCACCACAACTCCCTGCGTGAACATCTCGTTCAAAACCTCTACATCGTTTACAACCCTTGTTACAAGCCTTCCGATAGGATTCCGGTTAAAAAAAGAGAGGGACATTTTTTGCAGGTGAGAAAAGAGCGATACCCGGACATCATACATTGCCCTCTGTCCTGCAATCTGCATGGTATAAACCTGTATATATTGGAGAAAGAATGTTAAGAGCAGCACCAGAAAATAGATTATTATGATGAAATTTAGTCCTGACCAATTGCCTTTAAGTATGTAGTTATCTATCGCCACCTTTGTAAGATAGGGGCTGGTCAGGTTTAAGAGAGAAATGGCTATGAGGAGGATTATGGATAGGATTAACTGTTTTCTGTGCGGCTTTAAAAATCCGAGGAGTCTCCTCATCAGCCTCGCATCATAAGCCTTGCCTACAATCTCATCTTCGTGAAGATGTGCCTGCATATTGTCAAGAACAAAAGAAAAAGATTAAGGAGAATGGAGAAATAGTGGAAATGGAGAAAAAAGAAAATATTGGACACAGATAAACACAGAAAAATCAGGATAAATTTTTTTATTCTTTTCTTATCCCCATCTCTCACCTTTTCCCCTTTCTCCTTGTTTTTATAATTTCCTGTACAAGAACAAAAGAAAAAGAGCGGTTAGCGTTTAGGGGTTAGTTACTAACGCTATACGCTATACGCTATCCCCTCTCTTTTCTCCCTTCCCTCTCCCTGAAAAATATCTTTAAAGGCATCCCTTCAAAACCAAAAATCTCCCTCAATTTATTGTGGATATATCTTTCATAAGAGACACCAATGCCCTGGGGGTAATTCACAATGACCTTAAATGTAGGGGGTTTAACGGATACCTGTGTAATGTAATAGAATTTTATAAACTTGCCTCTAAAAGAAGGGGGTGGTCTGCTGTCAACTATCTCTTTAAAGATTTTATTTAATTTCGGGGTTGGCAGCCTCCTGGAATATTTTCTAAAGACATCTTCTATCTCCGGCAGAATATTTCTTACCCTCTGCCCTGTCTTTGCCGATATAAAAACAATCGGTGCATATGACAGAAATTTCAATCTATCCATTATAACATTCACATATAAGCCTGTGGTGGTATTATCTTTCTCAACGGCATCCCACTTATTTATGGCAATAATACATCCCTTACCTGCCTCGCTTGTATAGCTTGCTATCTTTGCATCCTGCTCTGTAATGCCGTCGTTGGCATCAAGCAGCAGAACGGCTATGTCGCACCTTTCAAGGCTCTTGAGTGCCATAATTACACTGTATTTTTCTAATCTCTGGCTCACCCTTGCCTTTTTCCTTATACCTGCCGTATCAATAAAGAGATATTTTTTCTTATCAACCTCTACAACTGTATCAATAGAGTCCCTTGTGGTGCCTGGAATTTCACTGACAAGGAGTCTCTTTTTACCAAGCAGTTTATTTATTAGAGAAGATTTTCCTACATTCGGTCTTCCAATAACAGCAACCTTTATTAAATCTTCAGGATATTCTTCAGTTTTAAATACCGGCAGATTTGCAGAAACAGCATCCATTAAATTAGCCACGCCGATATTATGCTCTGCCGAAACAGGAACTGTTGTCTTAAATCCTAACTCATGAAACTCTATTATCCTCGGCTCATGCTTCTTATCATCTATCTTGTTCACGGCTACTATCACATTCTTTGACGATTTCCTTAAAAGTGCTGCCATTTCCCTGTCAGGCTGTGTCAGCCCCTCGGCGCCGTCGGTCAAAAATATAATTACATCCGCCTCCTCTATTGCTAATTGAGCCTGCTCCCTCACCTGACCCGTCAATCCGTCTTCTTTTACAGGCTCAAAACCGCCGGTATCTATAAGATAGAAATCCTTCTCTTCCCATGAGACATTAGCATAATTTCTATCTCTGGTAACACCAGGGGTATCATCCACAATAGCTATCCGCTTGCCCGCTATTCTGTTGAAAAGGGTTGACTTCCCCACATTCGGTCTTCCTACAATTGCTACGACAGGCTTTCGCATAAATTCATCATAATATGAGTAGCTGATATATACAAGGGTTTATCATGTGATTAATTGTGTATTTAAGTTGAAATTTTATAAGGAAAGGACACAAAGTTTATTTTTATATG
>JACQEW010000236.1 GCA_016200365.1 Nitrospinota bacterium | reverse complement strand
CCAATTCTATTCTAAGCTCCGAATAAATAATATCATCGAGCCTCGCCTGCGCCCCTGTCTCGTCCTTTACGGTTATCATGAGCTTTAACGGGTCCATTATCCTCCATTTGGCATAGTTGTCCACAAGGAGATTCTTTTTATCTTTGGTCAGTATTTCAGCGGAGGCAGCGTCATAATCCAGAAGTCTCTTATCAAAGAAGCGGGTCTCCTGAAGCATTGGTATCCTAAAATAAAGACCTGGCTCATAGATAGTATCTATCGGCTTGCCGAGCTGTGTCAGGACTACCTGTTCCGTCTGCCTTACAATAAAGAGAGGATTAAGGAACACAAAGAAAATCAGTAACGCACCAATGATTATCAATAAAATATTTTTCATTATTTTCCCTCCTTTCCCTGACCTCTGCCCTGAACTTGTTTCAGTGTATCCAGAGGCAAAAGAGGGAGAACACCTGATGTCTTCCCTTCAATAATATATTTATCTACGCTCCCAAGGACTTCTTCCATCGTCTCTATGTATAGTCTCTTTCTTGTTACATCCCTTGCCTTGCGGTATTCATGCAGGATGGATGTAAATCTCTCTGCATCGCCTTTTGCATGGTTTATCTTTTCTTCCTTATAACCCTGCGCTATTTTTACAATCTGCGATGCCTTTCCCCTGGTCTCGGGTATAACCGAATTTCTATACCCCTGAGACTCATTAATCATCCTGTTTTTGTCCTCCATGGCGCTTGCCACATCCTTAAATGAATCCCTTACCTGCTGCGGAGGGTGGACATCCTGAAGCTGAAGCGCCACTATCTGAAGTCCTGAATCATACCTATCGAGTATCTTCTGGAGTAAAAGCCGGGTCTCCTCCTGAATCATGAACTTGCCTTCTGTCAGAGCCTCATCTATCTTGTACTTACCTATAATCTCCCTTATCGCAGCCTCGGTAGCAGCCTTTACCGTGACTACAGGACCCCTTACATTAAAGAGGTATTTCACAGGGTCTATTATCCTGTATTGCGTAACTATATCGAGGTCAATGATATTTTCGTCTCCCGTAAGCATGAGGGATTCTTCGAGGACATCCCTGTATCTTGCAGGCGGACCCGGGTCTTCAATCCTGAACCCTACCTCTGTCCTCTTAACCTCCGTCACCTTCGGCGTATAAACCCTCTCTACAGGCGGAGGAAACTTTAAATGGAAACCGGGGTCGGTAGTCCTTACATATTTACCGAACATCAGGACAACCCCCTTCTCATCAGGCTCCACGATATAATACCCGCCGAATATTATCCATAGAGCTGCAATGACGAGTATTATGAGAGAAACTGAGAATTTTATCTTAGGCAGATTTATCTTTGGAATCTTAAAGTTAGGCATCTCGTATTGCCCTCCCGTCCCCCTCTTCATCTGAAATTCATCCCATGACATAAAAATCCCTCCTTTAAATAAAACCGACTAATTGATACTGAAAAATGACTTTTTTGAACGACTTTACCGATGGATTATATAACTTTTCCTTTCATCGCATTTTTTCTTTTGTTCCTTAATATTTTTGAAAATAGAGCAAAAGAAAAAATAACGGAAGTGAAAAAAAGGTCATTTTTCAATGTGAGCCAACTATTCAATTATCTTTACCTTCATCTCAACCCTTTCATCCGGCAAATCATTCCCGTTTCTTGGAAGATTAACAATCTTATCTGCAATATCCATCCCCCTGGTTACCTCGCCGAATACGGTATATTGATTGTCTAGAAATGGCGAATCTGCAACTACTATAAAAAACTGTGAGCCTGCGCTGTCCGGATCCATTGACCTCGCCATCGAAAGGATACCCCTCTTATGGCTTATGCCGTTGAACTCCGCCTTTACCGTATAGCCCGGATCTCCCATGCCGTACATTCTCTTATCCTGTCCTTTTGTATTCGGGTCGCCGCCCTGAATCATAAAACCCGGTATTACCCTGTGAAATATAGCGCCGTCATAAAAACCGCTCTTTGCAAGCTTTATAAAATTCTTTACATGGTTCGGCGCAACATCGGGAAAAAATTTCAGCTCGATGCTTCCCATCTTCGTCTCGATAACAGCCTTTGTATCCTTTAACTTTTCCAACTCACCTCCTCCTTTAACTGAAGTCTTTTTCTCTGCCGAAGATGCTGAACAAGGAATAAAAACCGCAGCAAAAATAAAAATGAACGTTCCCGACAAAATCCTACTATTTCGCCCCTTTAACATAAGATATTCCCCCCTCCTGCAATTATCCCGTTAAAAACTATTTCTCTTATACCATGTCCATCTTCATATTACAAGTGAAACTTTATTTCCATTGACCCGTCTTTTTTGCTTATGATAGACTTCCAGCATGGATAATTCAACAATCCTTGTCGTAGACGACGACCAGAGCATTCGCTACCTTCTTGAGTTGTTCTTGAGACAAGAGGGATTTTCCGTCATTACGGCAAGCAATGGATTTGCAGCGATAGAGGCGGTGAAAAACAACAAAATTGACCTCATATTGATGGACATCATGATGCCTGAGATAGACGGCTTTGAGACAAGCAAACGGATACTTGCAATGAAGGGCGCCGAGCATATCCCCATAATCCTTATCACTGCAAAGAAAAGAGATATTCGCGATGTGATACGGGGGCTCGAAGACGGAGCGGTGGAGTATCTGAACAAGCCTGTTGAAAAGGACGAGCTTATAGCAAGGGTAAAATCCATGCTCCGCATAAAACACCTTAACGATAAAAACCGCGAGCTGCTCAATAAGGTTCTTGAGCAGCAAAAACTCATGGATAAGGAATTTGCCATAGCAAGGAAAGTTCAGATAGCCATGCTCCCTTCGCCGAAACAAAGTGTCTTTGGCAATAAATGCATAATTGAGACTTACTACAAGGCGCACGAATTCATCGGCGGCGATATGTATGACTTTCTCGACTACGGCGAAGACAGGCTGGGAGTCATTGTGGCAGATGTATCGGGTCATGGTCCATCTTCTGCAATGATAATGGCAGTTTT
>JACQEW010000235.1 GCA_016200365.1 Nitrospinota bacterium | reverse complement strand
TATTCTAAGTTTTGGGAATTGAATGATATGCTTCCTGATTACAATTTCCGCAAGGTTCTTTTAACAAACGGCTGGTTTTTGGGAAAAGATGAGGCATCGAGACTTAATGTCCATGAGGTGCAGATAAGCCTTGACGGGCTTGAAAAAGGTCATGATACTCTCAGGGGAAATGGAAGTTTCAAAAAAGCAGTGACAGCTATGGATGCTGTTAAGAATGCAGGTATTGACCTGTCTGTGGCAACTATGGCTCATAAATATAATCTTGGTGATTTTTCCATGATGGCTGAAATGATTAAAAGTTATGGTGTAAAGGAGTGGGGGATTGATGTTCCTTGCACCCCCCCTGCTCCCCCCCTTCGAGACCTCCCCTCTCCCCTCCTTCAGAAGGAGGGGAAAAAAGGGAGGTTAAAGGGGGGGAATGGGGGGGTATGGAGGGATTTTGCCGTATCGCATGAGGAAGGGGCAGAGCGTTTAAAGTTTGCTTTTGGCGGGAGCTATCATGGGGGCTCGGAGGGATATGCCTGCGGGAGACATATATGCACAATTATGTCTACAGGCAAGGTCTGTAAATGCGGATTTTATGAAGACAGCCCAATGGGAGACATAAGCGAAGGTATCATGGTATGCTGGGATAGAAATTACCATATACCTTTAAAAGAATTGGAATGTTGCGATTGTGAATATATCGCCGAATGTCAGGGCGGGTGCAGGTTCAGGGCAGAGACACCTACATCGTCAGACCCTGTTATGTGTGCATTGTATAAGTGAAAGTGTAAGTGAAAGTGAGAAGCAATAGATTCCTTACACTTACACTTACACTTGACAACTATTCTTCACAACCCTATAATGCTTAATTATAAAGGCAATCGGAGGAGATAATCTATGATTCATAAGATTGAGATAGTTTTGGATGGCGCCGGTGAAGATGTGGAAAAATTGGTAAATGCCGTAAAAACCCTCTGCTCCATTACCAGAGGGATCAAAATCGAATTTGTTGATTCTCATAGCGAAATAGATTATGTTTTTCTTTTGATTGATGACGATGCCACCTACCGCAAATTATTGAGTGCTTACCTGAAGTCAGGATTTCCTGATTGTCTGATTCTGGAGGCGGAAAACGCCGACAGGGGATTGGAGATTATGAGGGAAAATAAATATCCGATTGATTTATTATTTCTCGATTATATGATGCCGAATGTTGATGGTCTTGCCCTGCTCAAGATTATGGACATGAATATGATTGAAATCCCTACTATCATGATTACTGCTTATACCGATGAAGTAGAAAAACGGCGGGGCCAATTTAAAATTGATTATTTGAATAAAGAGGTATCCAAAGAAGATATACTCTCCATGACGAGAAAGTATCTGGAAAAGAAAGAAAAACAAAAAAATCTTTAACGCAAAGATGCAAAGAGGTAAACAAAGACGCAAAGCTTTTATTTTTTTTATCTTTCTTTGCTTCTTTCTTTAAACCTTTGCGACTTTGCGTTAAAAATCAGGTTTTTTTCATAAGCTCTTTTGCCCTTGCCACCGCATCCATTGCATCCTTTCCGTATCCATCAGCGCCTATATCTTCGGCGTATTTTTTTGTCAGGACTGCACCGCCGACCATTATTAGCGTATCAACCCCTTCCGTCCTGAAAAGTTTTATCACATTCTCCATTTCAACCATTGTGGTTGTCATCAGGGCAGAGAGTCCTACGATGTCAGCCTTTGCCTTTCTCGCCTCCTCGAAAATTGTTTTAGCAGGCACATTTTTACCCAGGTCTATTACATCAAACCCATGATTCTGCAATAGAGTGCAGACTATATTCTTCCCAATGTCATGTATATCCCCCTGCACCGTTGCCATGACAACCTTTCCATGGCTGGTAAATTCGGATTCCTTTAAGTCCTTCTTCAGTCTTCCGAAGGCTGCCTGCATGGTTTCGGAAGAGAGTATTACCTGGGGAAGAAAATATATGCCCTTGTCAAATCTCCTGCCAACTTCTTCCAGTCCGGGTATAAGGGCATTATTGCTCACATCCATAGGCTTCATGCCATCCCTCAATGACTCCTCAACCATAGCGACAATCCTATCCTTATCCCCCTCGATTATAGCCCTTTTTAATCTGTCTTTAATATCTTTAGATTCTTCTTTGGTTTCTGACTGGTGGCTGGTGGCTGGTGGCTGGTGGCTGTATTTTTTTATATACCTCTCTGCCCTTAAATCTTTGCCAATCAAGACAAGGGACGCGTGAAAGGCTTCCATCATCCTCTGGTCCATAGGGTTTATAATCGCTGCATCGAGCCCTGTCTGCAGCGCCATAGAGAGAAATGAAGAGTTAATGAGAGGTCTGGCAGGGAGTCCGAAGGAGACATTACTGACTCCGAGGATTGTGGAAGATCCGAATTTATCCTTTACCATTCTTAAAGCCTTCAGGGTCTCAAGTCCCTGCATAGGCTCGGCGCTGACAGTGAGGGTAAGACAGTCAAATATAACATCTTCCTTTGGGATACCGATCTTTACAGCCCTTTTTAAAATCTTCTCTGCAATCTTAAGTCTGCCGCCGGCAGTCTTTGGAATACCCTTTCCATCGAGGGTCAGACCGAGAACTGCTGCGCCGTATTTTTTTGCCAGGGGCAGTATAGTTTTAAGGCTCTTCTCCTCACCATTCACAGAGTTGATTATCACCTTTCCGTCAGATGCCTTTAGCCCTGCCTCGAGGACGGCAGGGTTATTTGAATCGAGCATCAAAGGAAGGTTTACTGCACCCTGAACTGCGAATACCGCCTTCTCCATCATCTTTATTTCATCAGTACCCGGGGCGCCTACATTTATATCGAGTATATCCGCACCTGCCTCTGCCTGCTTCATTGCCTCATCACGGATAATGGAGACATTGCCATCCTTTAATTCAGTGGAGAGAAGTTTTTTCCCTGTCGGGTTAATTCTTTCTCCAATAATCCCCCCTAACCCCCCTTAATAAAGGGGGGAATTATTGACCCCCCCTTTTCTAAAGGGGGGTTGGGGGGATTACCGTATCCGAGAAATACCGTTTTTGTCCTGCTCGATACGGCAGTATAGGCATGTATATTTTTCTTTTTAGGTTTTATTTTTTTTACTGCCCTGACGATCTTTTTAATATGCCCGGGTGTCGTTCCACAGCATCCGCCTATTATATTTACGCCCTCCTTTGCAAACTTAATTGCAAATTCTGCCATAGTTTCAGGCGATGCAGGATAACAGGTGATGCCGTTACACAACTCTGGCATCCCTGCATTAGGCTCGAATACAAGGGGCTTACGGCTGATTTTGTTCATTCTTCTGAAGACCTCGATAAGCCCTTCGGGTCCAAGACTGCAATTTCCGCCAACAAGGTCAGCCCCAAGTGCATTCAAAATAACACAGGCAGTTTCCGGGTCTGTGCCGACGACTGTCCTCATATCGGAAATCCCCCCTGACCCCCCTTTTTCAAAGGGGGGGAGGGGTGATTTTCCCCCTTTTTCAAAGGGGGTAACCGGCTGGAAGGTCATCATTGCCAGTATGGGTATATCGGGAGATACATCCCTCGCGGCGATTATCCCTGCCCGTATCTCCTTTATATCGGAGAATGTCTCAAACCCGATTATATCGGCGCCTGCCTTTACACATGCAGCAATCTGCTCTTTGAAAACTTTATATGTTTCATCGAAACTTAAATTGCCGATGGGCTGTAAAAATTTTCCTGTTGGACCTATGGTTGACATTACAAGACATCTCTTTCCGGCTGCCTTTTTTGCAATACTTACCGCAGCGGTGTTTATCTCCTTTAGCCTGCCTTCAAGTCCGTATTCTGAAAGCTTAATCCTGTTTCCGCCGAAGGTGTTGCTTGTGATAATATCAACCCCTGCCTCGATATATTCCTTATGCACCTCTTTTATCATGGCGGGATTGGACAGATTCAACTCCTCCGGGCATGAGCCGGGCTTCATCCCCTTTTTCTGGAGCATTGTGCCGGTCGCTCCGTCGAGAACCAATATCTCCGATTCAAGTCTTTTAAGAAATTTATTTTTCATAAAAACAAAAGAAAAAGATTAAGGAGAATGGAGAAAAGGGAGAAAAGGGGAAGGGAAAATAAATTTATTTTATTCTCCTAATTCTCCTTTTCCCCATTCTCCTTATTATTTTTCTCTGTGGTTTATGGTTTTGGCAGTTTTACGGTAAACCTGCTCCCCTTCCCGACCTCGCTTTCAGCCTCGATAGTCCCGCCGTGCTCGGATATTATCTTTTTGCATATAGAAAGACCCAGTCCTGTCCCTTTCCCTGCCTCCTTTGTAGTAAAGAACGGCTCAAAGATCTTTTTCATATCCTCTTTTTTTATGACGGGACCGTCGTTTTCAAAGGAGAATAAAACGGATAAATCGTCTTCGGATGTCCTTATTGTGAACACCCCTTTCTTGTTATGCTGGTGCATGGCATAATGGGCGTTGTTTATTATGTTTAAGACAACCTGCTGGAGCTGGTGGAAATCCCCTTTTGCAAGGGGAGCCGGCTCTTTAAACTCCTTAACGATATTTATGCTGTCGCTCTTCATCTGATAACCCTTGAGTGTAAGGATACTCTCTATGAGACTGTTTACATTAACCTCTTCCCTTTCCGGCTTATGCTTGCGTGAGAAATCGAGGAGGGAGCGTATTATCTTTGTAGACCTCTCGGACTCTTTCAATATAATCTTCAAGCCCTTTTCGGCTTCCGGCGGCACACCGATCTCAAGCAGGTGTTCTGCGTAGCCTATTATCCCTGTCAGCGGGTTATTCAATTCATGGGCGACGCTCGAGACAAGCTTTCCAATCTCCGAGAGTTTCTCCATCTGCAGAACCTGCTCTTCCATCTGTTTTCTTTCTGTAATATCTATTGCCACATACACCACGCTTATAAACTTCCCCTTTTCATCGAAGATAGGATAGGTGTTGATGAGAAACACGCCGCCGAGGTATGGGTTCTGCATCTCCGATGTTTCAGGCTTAAAGGTCTTCATTGTTTTATTGCAGGGGCAGTCCTCGCACGGCTCTGTCCGGTTGTGAAATATCTTATAGCATTTCTCCCCTATAATCTTATCGGCAGGCAGTTTCAGTCTTTTATAAAGAGAGAGGTTCGCCTTCGTAATAACATGCTCGCTGTTATGGATGGATACCATGTCGGATATGGCGTTAAAGGTGTCCTCCCACTCCTTCTCTGCCTTTGACAAATCATTTATCTTATCCTCCAGCCTCGATACAAGCCTTCTGCTGTATTCCTTCAGGTGATGGGATTTTTTATCGGGGTCTACTTCATCCCTTTTGCCTGAAAGATATTCGGCGATAATGTCGGGGAACCTGTCTACATCAATAGGCTTTGCTATAAAACCGTCGCATCCTGCCATAATCGCCATCTCCCTCTCCCCCTCGCTTGCGAGAGAGGTGAGGGCGACAATGGGTATGGAAGAAAGGGCAAAGGTGTCCTTCATCTTTGTTGTCAGCTCATAGCCGTTCATACCCGGCATATTTATGTCCATGAGGATTAGGTCGGGCTTATAAGCCGTTGCCATCTTTAAGCCGTCCCTGGCATTCGATGCCTCTATTATTTTATATCCGCATGGCTCAAGCACCCTCCTGACCAGAGTCCTGCTCACAGCATCGTCTTCGATATAGAGAATGGTTTTCATAAAGAATTTACAATTTACGATTTACAATTTACAATTTTTAAAACCTTAAATTTTAAATCGCCGACAGGAGTCGGCTCCTACCAATTTGGAATTTATAATTTAAATTCCTTAATTTTAAATCGTAAATCGTAAATTGTAAATCTAATTGCATTTATCTCTCCCCTCTCACCTTTTTCAGCGCCTTTACTATCTCCTGCATAAGCTCGTCCTCGTTCAGCATTCCCTTGCCGATAAGCACCTCTATGTAGCCGTTCAGCCTCTTCCTGTCCTCTGCCGTAATATCCTTTGCAGATACCACGATGATGGGTATATCCTTTGTTGCAGGGTTACTCTTTGCCTCCTCTATTACTGCGAATCCATCCACCTCCGGCATCATGAGGTCAACGATTATAAGCTCCGGCTTATGTCTTTTTATATAGCCTATCCCTTCCCTGCCGCCTAATGCAATCTTAACGGTATAGCCGTGACCTTTTAAGAACCTGCCGACCAGCTCTGCATCCTGCGGGTTGTCATCTATGACGACAATTTTTTTTATGCTCCCGTTAAGCATCCTGAGCGACCTGAGCAGGTCGTCGTCGCGCACAGGCTTGACGAGATAATCCGATGCGCCAAGGCTGAAGCCTAACTTTTTATCTGCAATTATCGTGCAGAAAATTACCGGTATATCCTTTGTCTCCGGTTTGGATTTCAGCTCCTGAATTATCTCCCACCCGTCCCTCTTAGGCATTATCACATCGAGTATAATAGCATTGGGTTTTATCTCTCCGACCCGCTTGATTGCCTCATTGGGGTCCTGAATACCCACAACCTCATAGCCTTCTTTCTCCAATGTCCTCCTGAGCAGGGTTATGGAGTTTATCTCGTCGTCAATAACCATGATAACCTCTTTCTCCCTGTCTATCGGCGCTATTACCCTCTCTATTGCAGGCAGTGTTTTCTCCGCGGTTTCGCTTACAGGCACGGTAAAATGAAAAACAGAGCCTATGCCGGGCCTGCTTTCTACCCATATCTCGCCTCCATGGAGCAGGATAAATTTATTACTTATCGCCATACCGAGACCTGTCCCGCCCTCTTTTCTCGCAGAAGATGAATCTATCTGGCGGAACTCCTCGAAGACCATGGGCATATCCTCTCTCTTTATACCGATACCTGTGTCCGTTACTGAGACCAGTATAAAATCCCCCTCTCTGACAGGGCTTCTCTTAGGGCAATAGCCGTCGGGATTATTCTCTATCGTCTTCATATCCTCATATCTTATCTTCCTTACCTTTAAGCGTATCTCCCCTTTATCCGTAAATTTTACTGCATTGCTCAGTATATTCAGCATTACCTGTCTTATCCTTGTCTTATCTACAAAAGTAGCCGGGAGTTCTTCTTCCAGCTCCATCTTGAGCTTCACAGGCTTTCCTATTATCAGGGAATCAACAGTGGATACAACCCCCTCTGCTATCTCGCCGATATCTATCATCTCTTTGAGCAGCTCCATCTTGCCCGACTCGATTTTCGATAAATCGAGGATGTCATTGATAATAGTAAGGAGGTGCTGGCCGCTCTGGTGTATGGCAGTAAGGTCTGTCTTTTGAATATCCGTTATCGGTCCGTCTATGCCCTTAAGGATAACCTTTGAGAATCCTATGATGGAGTTTAACGGGGTTCTTAGCTCATGACTCATATTTGCTAAAAATTCTGATTTAAGCCTGTCTATCTCTTTTAATCTCTCATAAGATTCCTGAAGCTTTGCATGTGCGTCATGCAATTCCCTTGTCCTCTCGACTACCTTATTCTCAAGCTCCGTCTTATGTTCTTCCAGCTCCTTTGCGGTCCCTGCCAGC
>JACQEW010000228.1 GCA_016200365.1 Nitrospinota bacterium | reverse complement strand
GACACGGATTAATGATTTATTTTTTTAATCAGCGAGAATCCGTTAAATCAGCGTCATCTGCGTTCTATTAAGTTTTTGCATTCTCCCTTTCTCTTTCTTTCCCCATTTCTCCTTATGGTTTTTCTCTGTGTCTCCGTGCCTCTGTGGCAAAATTCTATAATTTCCTTTAAATGAAAAAATTTTATTCGCCGCAGTTTTTTATACTTATCTCGCTGTCCCTTTTTCTGATTGTCAATAATATTATATGGCTCAGGATGGATACGCTGCCGCCTGCATGGGATCAGGCAGGACACCTTCAAAGGAGCTATGAATATTTTAAGGCGATAGACAGGCTCGATTCTCGTCTATTATCGAGTCTCCTGAACATATCCAATTTTTATCCCCCTGTGTTTTATATAGCCTCCTATCCTTTTTATAAAATATTCGGTATGTCGGGAGACTCTGGCTGTCTGGCAAATAACCTCTTTCTGATAATCTTAATCCTCTCCACCTATGGCATAGCAAATCATTTTTATGGAAAACTGACAGGGGTTCTATCCACCCTTCTTGTATCCACCTATTCTGTTGTGTTAGGACATTCAAGGGAATATCTGCTTGAGACATCCCTTATCTCGATGGTCACCCTTTCGATTTATCTTTTGATTAAGTCCGACGATTTTAAAATAAGGAGCTATTCCCTATTCTTCGGTATTGCATCGGGGATAGGGATGCAGACACGTTGGAGCTTTGTTTTTTTCCTGTTTCCTGTGGTGATTTATAAGATATATAGAATAGTCACCAGTCACCATTCACCAGTCACCAGTCAAAGAATAAAAAACCTCTTTTTAGGTTCTATTATTTCCATTGTTATTTTTTCCCCGTGGTATACGGCAAATCTTGGAAAGATAATCCTTCAATCCAGTTACAGTCTCAAAAAGGCTGCCATTATGGAGGGCGACCCCCATGGGCTGAATACGGAAAATTTTCTTTTCTATATCAAATCGCTGAATGAGCAGATAACATCTCCCTGCTGGCTGTTCTTTGCCGCCGGTTTTATATTATACCTATACCGCAATAGATTTTACCTCCCCTTCATCCCCTCCTTCGGAAGGAGGGGAGTGGGGAGGTCAGAGATTAAGGATTTCACTCTTTTATGGTGGTTTGTAGGTTCTTACGCAATCATAACAGCCATTGCAAATAAGGATACCCTTAGATTCTCGATGCCCTATCTTCCTGCGGTCGCAATCTTTTCTACCTTTTGGATAAAGGATATAAAGAGCCGTCTCTTAAAAATCGGCGTTATTGCCTCTTTAACAATCCTTATCTTCTTTCAATTTTTTTCATCTACCTATGGATTGAAAATATTTCCAATGGAAAGAATCAGCTTGCAGCCATTTAATATCATCCTGTTAAATACAAACCCGCCTGTAAGAGAAGATTGGAAGATTGAGGAGATTGAGAAGGCAATCCTGTCTGAAAATAAGTTTTACAATACTAAAAATATGGTAAGGATAATCCCCGACCATCCGAGATTTACAAGGGCAACCTTTGAATATTATCAGTATATGAACGGCTATAAAAATATGGGGTTTGGGCGATACCACAATTTCCCTAATTTCACGGATTATATTGTTATAAAGACAGGGGATCAGGGACCTGCCTTCAGCAAGGAGGCGTATATTCTCACAAAGCATATCGAAGATGCGCCGCCGCAGTTCTCAAATATCTTCCGTAAGTTCAGAGAATTCAAGCTGCCTGACGGCGCTGCAAGCCTGTATAAAAGGGATATAGTCCCTCTCACTGGGGTAAATGCACAGGATGTTACATATATGATAAAGGAGAGGCTTGAAAGGATGCTCCTTCAATTTGTCAAAGAGCACGAGGGGCTGGAGATTCAAATAATCCCTTATAGCGATGAAGAGAGCCTCAGGGGAAGATTTAAGGAGATAACCGTCTTTGCAAGAAAGGCAATGATGGGCGACTATAAGCATAAAGATATAGGGCTTATGGCAGAGGATATAAAATTTACATTCCATGACATTACTGTTAATTTATATAGTTTAAAAAAGGATAAAATCGAGGTAATAAGTCTGAAGGAGGTCATTCCTTCGGGTAGGATATATGCAGGTGCATTAAAGGAGTATCTGGCGAAGGAGGCTAAAGGTATAGGAGAAATAGATATTCACCTTAAAGAGAATGTAGCCTCTGTTTCAGCTTATTCCAATAGCTACATAGGGCTTGAAATGAAATTCAGACCGATTGTAACCCCTGAAAATAATATCGCCATAAAGGTTGAGGGATTAAAACTCTCATTCCTGCCGATCCCGTCCTTTCTTTTAAATATATTGTTAAATAATATTTACATCTTCAACCAGAACATAACACCGTGCAGGGTGGTTTTGAATAATATTGCAATAGAAGACGAATATTTGAAGATTAATTAATTATAAAAACAAGGAGAAAGGGGAAAAGGGGATAGATGGGGATAAGAAAATCTCCATTTCCCCTATTTCTCCATTCTCCTTAATCTTTTTCTTTTGTTCATTTTCCTCTATG
>JACQEW010000227.1 GCA_016200365.1 Nitrospinota bacterium | reverse complement strand
CCCCACCCTCGATATTTATATGCTTTAACATCAATACCTTCTTTTTCATAGACTCCCCTAAGTTTTCAATATGATTATCCATCCAGTAAAAATTGTCAAGTCCTTTCAGGTTTTTCTTACCTTACTCCTTCAACCTTGAATTCCGCACCCATTTCTGATAAATTGATAAAGACCTGAACACGAATTGCACAAATGGACGAATTCCACGAATTAATTTATTGTTCATTCCTTTCTTATTTGTGTTATTCGAATATTCGTGAAATTCGTGTTCCAGAGATTTTATAATTTTCTGAACAAAGGGAAAATAATATGAGAGTAGCGGGGATTGTTGCGGCAATTATATTGATTATTATATTGACACTGATGTGGTTCATGGGTGTATTTCAGAGGATAGAGGTCAATGCCATCGAGACAGGACCCATGAAGATGGTTTATCTTGAGCATACAGGCAGCTATGACAAAATAGCGGAAAAGATAAATCAGGTGAAACTGTATCTCGACAAACAAAAAATTGCAGTTTCAGACGCATTCGGCGAGTATTACGATGCCCCGCAAAAAGTAAAGACAGAGGATTTGAGAAGCACAGGCGGTTTTCTTGTAAACCGGGATATACAGCCTGAGATGCCTTATAAATTTAAGGGCATTGACAGGAAATTATATGCTTCCGCTGTATTTATAGGTTCTCCTGCTGTCGGACCTTTCATGGTATATCCAAAACTGATGAAGTGGATAGAAAAGAATCACTATAAAATTGACGGCGCTGCAATCGAGTTATACAAGATGACAGAAGATAAGATGGAGATTCACTACATGATTCCGATAAAACCTAATCCAAACAAGTCGAAATAAAAACCTGATTAATCCGCAGATTCACACAGATTTCACAGATGACAGCAAGCAGTCACCCTGAACGTTGAACCTGTAGAAAAAGACTTTATCGGGAGCGGCGGCAATGTAATCGTTGACGGAAAACAGATTACCGCGTATGCGAAATGCGTCAGGTATTTTAAGGTTTGTGCAACAGACTCTTCAATAATAATAATATGGAGACTATTAAAGATTTTATTATAAAGACAGGGCTTGATTTAGGATTTCGATTAACAGAGAGTCAGATTGAAAAATTTTTTATATATCTTACAGAGCTTAAAAAATGGAATAAAAAAATAAACCTCACTGCTATCAAAGACGATAGGTTAATCATAATAAAACTTTTCTTAGAATCTCTTGCCTTTACTTACGAGTTTCCCCCACCCTTCCCTCCCCCTCAAGGGCGGAGGGTGAGAGAGGGGGTGAAAAATATCCTTGATATAGGGACAGGTGCAGGATTTCCCGGTATCCCTATAAAAATAATCCATCCGGAAATCTCTTTTACTTTACTGGATAGCTCAAAGAAAAAGGTCGCCTTTTTAAAACATATATGCAGACAGCTTGATTTGTCCGGCATTGAGTGCATAGCCGAACGGGCAGAGGATGTTGCAAAACAGGAAAAATATAAAGGGTATTTTGATGTGGTGCTTTCAAAGGGTGTAGCAGAAATAAAAAATTTATTGAAAGTCTCTTTCCCCCTGTTAAAATCAAATGGATTATTCATAACTCAGAAAGGGGATGATCTGGAAATTGAATTGAAAGACGCAGAGGAAGAAATGAAGAAAGACAAATGGGTTGTCAAAAATATTATGAAAATAAATAACCCGATTTTCGGTAGAAAATTTCGACTTATTACAATACAAATAGGTTAGCCTGTCAGATTGAAAGAGCAAAGACCTGATTAATCCGCAGATTACGCATATTAAAAAGATTAGTAAAAGAGACTATAAGTTTTACACCGTTATTTCTGCGGGAGCATAGATATGTAACCAATTGATTTTAATGGGATTATAGTTGTAAAATGATTTACCTGTAAGGAAAAAACCTAAAATGAAATCAGTTCCTTTCGGCAAGTGCCATCGAATAAGCCCGTTTATATGCTCATTAGTCCCTCGCTCCCATGACGCATACGGATGGGCAAAGAAACACTTCGTATCAAGCATAGCGGTTATCTCCTGATGTTGTGCATTTTCTGTCCCATTATCCATAGTGAGCGTCCTTCTTCCCTCCGGAGTGAATACTTGTAAGCGATTGACAACGGCATCCTTTGTTTCTATTGCACCCTTACGGTCTAATTTGGTAAGCATAAGCAGACGGCTTTTCCTATCTGTAAGGCTGTTTAATGCTGCCAAACTCTTCATGGATACAAGACTGTCGCCTTCCCAGTGTCCAAACTCCTTACGCTCCTCTACGAATTTCGGTCTCTCGTCTATCGGCACTCTGTTTGGAATCTTTGTCTTTCGCTCTTTCCTGCCTATTCCCTTCTTTTTACGCTTGCAATGAGAATGACTTAAACATCCTATCAAATCTTCACGGTTTGAGATATACTGGTATACAGCCTCGTAGCTTATTGAATACCCATGATAATCTATATTGAAAATTAACCGATAACCTTATTTATCTTACCCTTGCCCTCCCTTAAAACTGCAGGTGAATCTCCTGTAAGGTCAATTATAGTGGATGGCTCGGATATTAGCACCCCGCCGTCAATTATCAGGTCAAGAGAATATCCGAGCTTGTCTTCAATATCCTCAGGGTCATTCAGCTCTTCTCCTTCCGATATATTGGCGCTGGTTGTAATTATGGGATGTCCTAATTCTTTGAGGGCTGCGAGGCATATTTTATTATCGGGTATTCGTATGCCCACAGCCTTTCTTTTGCTTATTATTTTTTTAGGCGTTGCCGGGGACGCCTCAAGGATAAAGGTATAGGGTCCGGGAAGGCATCTCTTCATAATTCTATAGGCATAATTCGAGACAATGGCATACTGGCTTATATCGCTTAAATCCGCACACATAAAGCTCAGGGGTTTATTCTTTTCCCTCTTTTTAATCTGATAAATCTTCTCTATCCCCTTCTTATTAAATATATCACACCCTATTCCGTAAATAGTATCTGTGGGATAGGCTATTACACCGCCCTCCTTTAAAACACGGACAACCTTTTTTATCAGCCTCTCCTGCGGATAATCCTGATTTATGATAATCCTCATGTTATAAATATATCATACAATATATGCAAAAATGAAGATATTGGTCTGGATTAGCCTAAAAATCCTGTTGCTATTTTTCCCTTGCGGTATTATTATATGAGGAAAATTTAAGGGGGCGAACTTGGGGAAAGAAAGATTATATGAAAATATTGCCAGGCTCAGGGAATTTCAGTTAAAAATCCTCCAGCAGGTCAGCAGGGTAGCTATATCTCCCTTTGATTTTAACAGGATTCTGGATGACATGATGGACCTGATAATGGAGGTAATACATACGAATGCCGGGTCAATTATTTTGCTGAATGAGGATACAGGGCTTTTGGAATTCAAGGTTACAAAGGGTGAAAAGGGAGAGGAGATAAAGAGGTATAAATTAAAGCCGGGCGAAGGGATTGCGGGATGGTCATTTAAAAATAAAAAGCCTGTCATTGCCAACGATGTTTTAAAGGACAGCAGGTTCAAGAAATCTATAAGCCGCGAGTTAGGATACAAAACACATAATATATTGTGCGTCCCCCTTCTGGCAAAAAATAAAGTAATAGGCGTCTTGCAGGTTATTAATAAAGAATTTGATATACCCTTTGGCGATGACGACCTTAGAATATTAACTATCCTCGCCAACAACATATCTATCGTAATCGAAAATGCCAGACTTTTCAATACATCTATTAAAAAGATTGCGGAGCTTAATACCATTTCCGAGGTCAGCAGGAATATAAATTCCATACTCGATTTAGACCCCCTCTTGAAAGTAGTAATGGAAAACGCCACTCGGGTTATGAAGGCGGAGGCAAGCTCCGTCCTCCTTCTCGACGAAGATGAAAAGGAGCTCGTTTTCAGGATTGCCCTCGGAGAAAAAGGGGAGAAGGTGAAAAAGATAAAGCTGAAGGTTGGCGAAGGGATCGCGGGATGGGTGGCAAAGACAGGAAAACCGCTGATAGTCAATGATGTAAAAAAAGAGCCGAGATTTAATCAGAAGGTGGATAAGAAAACCGGCTTTAAAACCAGATCAATCCTCTGTGTTCCCCTTTTTTCAAAGGAAAAGATGATAGGTGTGATACAGGTTATAAATAAACACGAAAATCTACCCTTTACAAAGGAGGATGAAGAGCTCTTAAATACCTTTGCCTGCCACGCCGCCATATCCATAGAGAATGCAAAGCTCTACGAGAGCATAAGGGAGGAGGAGAGGAAGCGGGGGATATACCAGAGATTCTTTTCGCCGCAGGTGGTGGATGAGGTCATGAGCAAATCAAAGACACTCTCCCTCGGAGGCAGGAGACAGAATGTGACGGTGCTGTTCTCAGACATCAGGGATTTTACCGAGATTACAGAGGCAAAATCTCCGGAATATATTGTGGAGCTGCTCAATGAGTATTTTGCCGAGATGATTGAGGTTGTATTTAAGTATGGAGGCACTCTGGATAAATTCATAGGCGACGGGTTGATGGCAATATTCGGCGCGCCGATATATTACAAAGACCATGCAGTAAGAGGGGTAACGGCAGCCCTTGAGATGAAGGAGAGGCTCAAGGCGATTAATAAGAAGAACAGGGAAAAGGGGTATATAGAAATCTCTGTCGGCATAGGAATAAATACCGGCAGCGTCATAGCAGGCACTATCGGCTCGGAAAAGAGGATGGAGTATACTGTAGTCGGTAACGAGGTAAATATCGCCAGCAGGCTGGAGGGGATAGCCCAGGGCGGGCAGATATTGATTACGGAAAATACATACAGAGAGCTCAAGGGCTTAAAAGTGGAGATAGATAAACTTAAACAGATTCAGGTAAGGGGCAAGAGAGGGGCAATGGATATATATCAGGTCAAGTCAATGAAGAAATAAATCCGTAATAGTTCACCGCAGAGACGCAAAGACGCAGAGAAAGAAATTAGGAATTTCGGTAAAAGTTATTTGATTAATTTCCATACTCAGCGCCTCTGCGTCTCTGCGGTTAGCTGAACTTTTACATAAATCTTACCTTTAACGAACAACCGCCTTTTTAAATTCCTTTAAATCCTTTTCCTTTATTTCCCCGCCCTCTTGTAGGATTTCATATACATCGTCAGGGTCATTCTGTATCGATTCGCAGAGTTCTCTCAAAGATTCTATATAGGAATTAACCTTCTCGAACATAATCGCCTTTATTATAAAAGGCATGTCTTTGGTTATTTTGCTCAACTTTTCTTCATCCGATTTTAAGTAAAGGTCTATATCAATTTTCAGCATTTCTTCTTCCTTTTTATATTTTAATACCAATGCCCAGTCACCCGATAATCTTACAGGTATTCCGGCGCCTGTAGTATAAACATAAGTTCCCCGATATATCCTCTCTCTATCCTTTCTGTAGAGCATTTTTAATTCCCCTGTAAGACCGGCACCGTCATCGAATATATATGAGTTTTTAGCCTCGCTTTCAATTTGATATTGGGCGATGCCGAGCTCTGTTAAAATTGTTGATGTGAGTGCGGGTCTATCAAAAAGATAACCAAATACCTTAACGGTAGTTTCAATCTCCTCGTCTCTCCATTTGAGAAATGCAGTCTTTCCATTGAGAATCTTCTGTAATCCTTCTCTATCCTTTGCAGGTATAGCCTTGAGCGGTATTGATAATTTTTTTTTTTTTTTCCATGCAAATCCTGTAAGAAAGAAAAAAACTAGAAGGATAAGGAGAACTGGGGAGGTAAGGAGGAGGTTGTTTCTTATTCTACCTCCCCTTAATCCCCTCATTACAAAGGAGGTGAAAGAGAGAAAGGGAGAAAAATAAAATTTGGACACAGATAAACACAGAAAAATCGGATGGATAATTTTATTGCATTTATCTGTGTTCATCTGTGTAAATCTGTGTCCTGATTCTTTTTTCCCCATCTCTCCCTCTTCTCCCTTTCTCCTTAAGTATTTTTTATTATTTCTTCGGGACTATAATCTCCTCATACAGTCTCTCAATCTTCTCCACCATAGCTTTATCGCTGTATGACTCGGCTATAAGCCTTCCTTTATCTCCCATCCTTTTTCTTTTGTCTTCCGATTTTATAAGGTCAATAATCGCCTCAGCCAATTCATCGGGTGATGCAGGTTTTACCAGAATACCGTTTTCTCCATCCCTTATTAAATCAGGTATTCCTCCTGCCCTTGAGGCTATAATCGCTTTCTTCAGCAGCATTGCCTCAATCAAAACCTTTCCCATTCCTTCGTTCAGGGATGGAAGCACAAAAATATCAAAGACAGACATTACTGCCGGCACATCATTTCTCCAGCCTGTGAATATAATCCCCCCCCTCCCCCCTTTAATAAAGGGGGGCTGGGGGGGATTAAGGGAGAATTCTGCCTCTCTTTTTAAATCATCCATGAGGGGACCGTCTCCAACAATCATAAATTTTACACCTTTTGAATCCCCCTTATCAAAGGGGGTAAGGGGGTTCAGGGGGTTGTTTAAAACCTCATTTGCAGCCTGAATAAAATATTTATGTCCCTTTACTTCCACTAATCTTCCAACTGTCCCGATAACTAAACAGTCTTCCTTAATATTGAACTCTTTTTTTATCTTTTTTGTATCTTCGGGGGTAACATCGAAAAACCTTTTTGTCTCGACACCGCTGTGGATTGTTATAAATTTTTCAGGATGAGCTATTTTAAAAACGATATGCTCCTGTTTCTCTCTCTCCGTCAGGGTAATAATCCTGTCGGTAATAATGGCTGTAATCCGCTCGATTATTATAAAAACCCTTGTCATAAACTTGCCATAATATCCGTAGAATATATGACCGTGCGGAGTATGGATAATTACAGGAGTTTTAGTGAGCTTGCCGAACCTACAGAGCCATGCAGCCCATCTGCCGATGATGCCTGCCTTTGAGGTATGTGTGTGGACAATATGATACTTGCCTTCCCTTATTATAGAAAATAGCCTGATAAATGCCTTCAGGTCATTCAGAGGACTTATTCTCCTCACAAGCTCATCTACTGTTATTATCTTTACCCCTGAATCAGAAGCCATCTTCAAATCCCTCTCATTAGCCTCCCTTTCATCATCACTCATGGCAGATTCCAGAGCAGCGCCCTTAACGATGGTTACCTCATATTTTTCTTTATTAAGTCCGAGAACAGTAAGGAGTGTATTTTCTGCCGACCCCCCTTTGTCCTGTCTTGTGATAATATGAAGAACCTTATATTTCATTGGAGTTAAGAATTATCAGAGTTAAGAATTTCCTATTTAATTGTTAATTCTTCATTCTTAACTCTTCATTGTTGCTTCATAAAGCATCTCTGCCTGTCTTTTGGGGCTGAACCTTTCAACCACCCTTTTATATCCTGTCTCTCCCAGCCCGATTTTCATCATCCTTCATCAATTTTATAATTGCATCGGCAATCTCTTTTTCGTCTGTAGGGTTGACCATTATGCCGTTCACACCATCCTCCACTGCATCCGAAATACCGCCTGACCTTCCTGCAATAACAGGCTTCTTCGCTGAATTAGCCTCTAAGTATACAATTCCAAAACCTTCCACATCACCTTTTTCTTTAATCTCTCTGCTGACCATGATAAAGATGTCGCACAGGGCGTAATATGCCGGAAGTTCCTCATCGGGGATAAAACCGGCAAAGGTTATATAATCCTTTATATTAAGTTTTTCCGCCAGTTTTTCCAGTTCAAGCTTATGGGGTCCATTTCCTGCTATGAGGTAATGTATTTCAGGTATCTCTTGAATAACTCCGGGTAGGGCTTTAATCACATAGTCGTGTCCCTTCCTCTCTACCAATCTCCCAAGCGTAAGCAGAATCTTTTTTCCTTTCAGTCCGTATTCGTCCTTTAACTTTTCCACATTGCCGCATCTTTCAAAAAGCCTGTAATCTACAGGAGGATTGATAACTGCAATTTTATCCCTTGATATGCCAAATTCTATAAGCGAATTTTTTGTAAAATTGCTGTTTGCAATAATAAGGGCTGCATTCTTCAAAATGAGATTTAATAATGCCTTTGACAGAGATTTCAGCTTAAACTCAAGAAAATCCGCGCCGTGCACATAAGGGAAATAGGGTGTTTTGAAAAGGAGATGACATATATAACCCACAAAACCAGCAGACAATACCTGCCCGCAATGTATCCTGTCAACCTTTTTAAAGAATATCAATTTTACGGCATGAAGGAGAAGGAGTAAGGTCTTTAACGACTTGATAAGAAAACCGTTTTGCAAAGGGATGTTCAGACGAATAACAGGAAAAGAAAGATCGCTGTCTATCATTCCCCAGCCATTAATCTTTGGGGCAAGTATAATTATTTCATTGCCGGGGAGATTACTCCACAGGTCAAAGAGAAATCTCGACTGCCCGCCGGGGATGGGCGGAAAATCGCTGGAAATCATCAAGGATTTCATATAAAAATACCCTTCACCTTTCTCACTGCTGGTTCAATCTTGTAGATTGAACCAAATATTTTTGCACTTAATGTTTTGGTTCAGGCTGCAAGCCTGAACCAGCAAGAGGTGAGTGGGCTATGGTTTCTATTAAAGACAGTATCTTTGAGGAATATTTTTCAACAGTAAACTCCTTTGCCCTCGCCAGTCCTTTACCTCTTAATATCTCTCTCTGTCTATCGTTTTCAAGTAATGCAATTATGGCGGCGGCAATATTTTTTGGCTCCTTTGCATCAATTAATATACCACTGTCCCCGACTACTTCCGGCAGGGATGATGTGTTTGAGCTTATAACCGGTGTGCCGCAAGCCATTGCCTCGAGGACAGGCAAACCGAAACCCTCATATAAAGATGGATATATGAATATTTCGGCGCCGCTGTAAAGAGCCGGCAGGTCTTCGTCTTTTATAAAATCTGTAAAGATAATCCTGTCCCTTATCCCCAGCTTTTCCGCCAGTTCTTTCAGTGATGACACAAACCTATCCCTTTTCCCTCCAAGGACCAACTTAATATCTTGCAGCTCAAGCCCTAAAGCTTGAGTCGTGTCTGCAAACGCCTCGATAAGTCTTCCTATGTTTTTGTGGGGCTTGAAATTTCCCACATAGAGTATGTATCTGCCTGTAATACCATAGTCCTTCTTTGTATTCTCAATTAAACCTCTGTCGCTGACAGGCTTATATTCTTCCGAAATACCGAGTGGAACTACATGAATCTTTCCTTCAGGCACACCGAAGATTTTAATAATATCCCTTTTTGATGACTCTGAATCGGCAATAATAGCCGCCGCCCTTTTTGACACAGTTCTTCCGAATATCTTGAAAACCTCATTATATGGTTTATATCTCCATCCTGTATACTCAGGTGTTACGAGAAAAAGGAGGTCGTGAATAGTAGTTATATACGGGCATGGAGAAAATACCGGCGCCTTTACATAAGGCGATAAAAAGATGTCAACCCTGTCGTTCTTTAAATATGCCGGGAGTAAAATCTGATCATAAGTGACTGTTGCCCTTTCGAGTATAATTTTTAAGGTAAGGTTTGGTGATTGATAATCAAGGCGGGTAAACTGGTTTCCGTAAAGGATAAAACGATATTCTTTGCGGGTTGCAGTGGCATATCTCAAAAAATTCATGAGGTATCTGCCGATGCCTGTTACCTTCCCCTTTTCCAATTCCCTTCCATCAATACCTATTATCATAAATGGGGAATATTATAGAATATGAAAAAGTTAGACCAACTAAACACATATAGAAATGTATTCTATATGTTGAGTGGATATGAATCAATATGTTTTATTCTTCCCGAATAATGCACGAATAAAACCACAGAGAACACAGAGGTTTTGTAAGAAGTATAAAACCCTTTAATTTTTAAGTATTTCTCTGTGTCCTCTACATTAAAAATCTACTGTATCGTGGCAAACATCTTTCACTAAAAGAGTGCACAGAGAAAATGAAAAAAAGTGATTTTTTCTTTTATTTTCAATAAATCCCTCTGTGCCCTCTGGTTACGCATTTTTTGGGTTAAAATTATTGACACTATAGAGTTTATCCTGTATCCTTCTTTCCATGATGAATTTCTATAAGCTCCGCCCGTCGCATATAGTCATAATCAGTTTTGCATCCTTTATCGTTATAGGCGCTATACTCATCTTCCTTCCCGTCTCCTCTACAAAAGGGCATCTCTCTTTTATAGATTCCCTTTTCATGGCTACCTCTGCTGTCTGCGTAACAGGACTTACCGTAGTTGATGTAGGCAAGGATTTGAGCTCTTTCGGGCAGGGTGTCCTGTTGATGCTTGTCCAGCTTGGCGGTCTCGGCATAATGACCTTCTCCACTATTTTCATATATATCCTGAAAGGGCAGATTTCCACCCAGGACAGACTGATACTGCAGGGGTCATTTTCCTACACCGGCAGGGATATATATTCGCTCCTCAAGCACATATTCTTTTTTACAATATTGATAGAGGGAATAGGCGCCGCAGCATTGTTCCTCCGTTTCTGCTTTGAATACAATATCGGCACGGCATTATACATATCCATATTCCATTCTGTAGCCGCATTCTGCAACGCAGGATTCTCGCTGTTTCCCGACAGCCTTATGAGGTATCAAAGAGACATTTCTGTCAACCTGATAATTATTTTCCTGATAATATCAGGGGGACTGGGATTTTTTACCCTTCAGGAAATAAAGTCTCTTACCTTCAAAAGAAATGGGAAATTAAAAAGACAGGTATCTTTACACTCAAAGATGGCGCTGGTAGTAACGGCAATACTTTTGATAGGAGGAGCTATTATATTCTTCGCCCTGGAAAAAAACAATTGCCTTAAAGATATGGGGGTCGGCGAGCAGATTATCTGTTCCCTTTTTCAATCTGTCACTGCCAGAACCGCCGGGTTCAATACTGTAGATTTCGCCTCTCTTACAAACGCTACTCTCTTTATTATAATAATGCTCATGTTTATCGGCGCATCCCCCGGCTCCACAGGCGGCGGCATAAAAACTACTACGGCAGGGGTTATATTTGCTATAATAAAGTCAAGGTTTCATGCAAGGGAGGATGTAAGCATATTTAACAGGACTATACCCTTAGAAGTGGCGTCAAGGTCAATAGCTATAGCCGCTATATCCTTTGCAATTGTTACTCTTTTTACTATACTCTTATCAATGACTGAGTTCTATAATATCCCTCATCAGGAGAGCAGAGGGGCTTTTATCGAAATCATGTTTGAGGTGGTTTCAGCCTTTGGAACCGTGGGGCTGTCAACAGGTCTGACAAATACACTTACTGAAATTGGCAAGATTCTTATATGTATTGTCATGTTCATAGGGAGGCTGGGACCCCTGACAATAGCCATGGCAGTCAGCCGTGAAGAGGCAAAGGGGAGGTTTCATTACTCTGAGGAGAGTTTGATGGTAGGATAATTCAAAAGTGAAAGTGAAAGTGAAAGTGAAGGGTGTGAGTGAAAAAAATTATTTGTCTATCACTTACACTTACACTTACACTTCTTTGGGGGGTAATATGCGACGGTTTGTGGTTATAGGATTGGGGATGTTTGGTTTTTATGTTGCCAAGACCCTGTATGAAAAGGGGCATGAGGTAACAGCGATAGACAAGAATAAAGAGATAGTTCAGAAGATAAAGGAATTTTCGACTCAGGCTGTAGTGGCGGATGCCACAGACAAGGACACCCTTACGGCACTTGGAGTTCAGGATGCAGATGTCGCAGTTATAGGACTGGGGACAAGCCTCGATGCAAGCGTCCTTGTTACGCTCTATTTAAAGGAGATGGGAGTCAAAGAGATCGTAGCAAAGGCGATTACAGAGGACCACGGAAAGATATTGAGAACCATAGGCGCCACAGAGATAATATTTCCTGAAAAGGATATAGCAATAAAGGTCTCGAGGAGTATAAGCTCCCCGAACCTCCTCGACTACCTGCCGCTGGCAGAAGGGTATAGCATCGTGGAGATTGCACCGTCAAATGATTTTATAGGAAAATCCATCCGCGACCTTCAACTGAGAAATAGATATACCGTGCAGATAATTGCGGTAAAAGAGCTTATACCCGAAAGAATAAACTTCATTCCCTCTCCCGATTTTATCATAAAGGACAGCGACAGTCTTATCATTATGGGGAAGAATGAGGACCTGGAAAAGATAGAGAAGGAGAAGAAGTAAGCTTACTTCTTTGTCATCACATACACACCGTCCCAGTTTGAAGGCAGGTCTGTTTTGCGAAGCTCCTTAATCCTCGATATAAAGACACTCGATGGTTTGTCATTGGGTTTGATTTTAATAACATCTTGAAAATACACTTCAGCTTTGTCCCATTCCCTTTCCATGTATGAATTAAGTCCTGACTCAAATTTTTCTGCAATCCCTCTCAATCCGCTGCCGTTACTATTCTCTCCCATAAGCTCATATATCTTTATCGGTCTATCCTTACCTTTAACCTTTACCCAGTCAAGCTGTCTGAATATGAAATCACCCTTCACATCTTCATAAGTATATTTGGGAACGATGATGAATGTCCCGTATTCCTTATTCAGACCCTCAAGCCGGGAGCCGAGATTAACAGTATCTCCCATTATCGTATAATCAAACCTTATATCAGAACCCATGTTGCCCACAGTTACCCTTCCAGTTGATATGCCGACACCTATCTCAAATTTTGGTATACCTGCCTTCTCCCATATAACCTGCAATTCAGCAAGTTTCTTGAGCATCTCCAGTGCTGTCCTGCAAGCCCTTGTTTGATGATCTTCCTGCCATATAGGAGCGCCCCAGAATGCCATGATTGCATCACCCATATACTTATCAATCGTGCCGCCGTTTTTCAATACTATATCTGTCATTGGCGTAAGATAATCATTTATGAGTTTTACAAGGGCGTCAGGTTTTAAGGTCTCTGAGACGGTTGTAAAACCCCTTATATCCGAAAACAGGACTGTCAGCCTCTTTTCTTCGCCTCCGAGGATAAGCTTTTTTGGATCCTTAACAATCTCATTTACAAGGGAAGGTGAAACATAGTGAGAAAACGCCTTTCTTATCTCCCTCTTTTTCTTTTCCTCTGTCATAAACTGGAAGATGGTTACACCGCCCGATACAAGGATTATCGAAAAGACAGGATATACCTCTGTCAGCCATAAATGCCAGTTGTTGAATATATAGTTGTTCAGGATTATATAAAAACAGATAAGAGCTATTGTAATTATCGCAGTGTATACCGGTTTGATCTTAGGTATGACGATGGAAAGTAATATTCCATTTAATAAAAGGATGGATATATCAAAGACTGCCACCCAGTCAGGACGAAGGATAAAATCCTGGCTCAGGATATTATCTATAACATTTGCGTGAATCTCAATCCCCGGGAAGGAGGCTCCAAAGGGTGTAACCTTCATATCGTATATCCCTGTTGCAGTTGCACCCACGAGGACAATCCTGTCTTTAAACAGACCGGCAGGCACTACCCCTTCAACTACATCTGAAAAGGAGTAATGGGGGAATGTCCTTTGATGTCCGCGATAATTTATAAGAAGTCTTCCCCTTTCATCTGTAGGTATATTCAGATTTCCAATATTTATCGAATCTACCCCATATCCTGCGGCATTTAATATCAGGGGCGGCGAATCAAAGTATTTACGGACAGCCGATAGAGAGAGATGGGGATAGAAATTGTCTTTATATTTAACAGCGAGAGGCAGCCACCTGACAGTGCCATCGGCATCGGGGGCTATATTGAAATAGCCGGAATCTACTGCTGCATCGGCGATTGCGGGAATATTTTCCTGAATACCAACGGCATTTAATAATTCTGGAACAGGAGCCCCTTTTTCGATATTACGGACTGATGTATATCGTGAAGATCTGATATATCCTTGACCCTTGACCCCTGACCCCTGACCCTTTTTAATGTGTTTTATCTCCTCCGGCGATGTAAAAAAGAAATAACCGAGTATCACCGATGGATTATTTTTTAGTGATGATGTCAGTTTTAGATCATTATCAGATTCTTTTTCTACAGTCTCGATGGTGGATATTATCTCCCGACCTTTGCCTTTAAGCCTATCCTTTAAACCCCTTATTACATTTATACCAGAGCTCTCATCAGGCTCTGCAAAGACTATATCAAAGGCAACAACCTTTGCCTCATATTCTTTAAGTTTATCTACAAGCTCTGCAATCCTCGTTCTCGGCCAGGGCCAGCGTCCAAACCTGTCGAGGCTCTTTTCATCTATGGCAACTATAATAACCTCATTCGTTGGCTCGATTATCCCTCTGGACAAAAAGTGAAGGTCATAAGCCTTTAGTTCCATTATATGAAAAAATGGAATGTCAATTCCGTAGATGATAAGGGAAAGGATTGTGATAAGGAATCCGATTTTATAACCGGTAGGAGTAAACCCCGTTAGAAAATTTGGAAGGGGCTTTAAACCCCTCCCAAATAATTTTTCTCTTTTTCCTAACTCCGCCCTGGCGGACGGAGCCTTTTCTAACGGGGTAAAAAGCTTTTTAAATCTATCCATCAACCTGCAATCATAGAACTCCTCTTGGAGGGAGGAGTTTCTCTATGAGAGTTTGGAGTTTCTCTATGAGGGTTTTTATAAATGATATTTCCTCTTTCTGTGCTTCAAGGGAGGTATCTATCTGTGTCAGTTTCTTCTGCTGATTCCAGAGTATCCGTCCCATAATCACCATCACAGTAAGAGCAATTGAAATGAAAAGTCCCAACATCCACTTTATTAATTCCCTCAGGTCATTAATCTGCTGCCGGGTTGATTCTTTCAGGTCATTAATCTGCTGTTGAAGGGCTTTCTGTCCTTCGTCCAACCTCTTAATCTCTGCTCTTAATTCCTTAATATCGCCACGAACATTAGCTATTTCTCTATCAATCTTTGCATCAAGTGCAGATAGTTTTTCAATTATCTCCTTGTCAGATATGCGAGGGGCAGTCTCTACTGCAAAGACAGCAGTATGAGGATATAGAATGCAGAATGCAAAATAAAGGCTAATTATAATTCTCTTCATGGTTAAAGTCTAATTGAAGATAGGGGTGGTGTCAACTGAAAAATAAGAAAAATTCCCCGCTTTTTCAAGCTTATCTTCCCTGAATAAAGAACAAAAGAAAAAGATTACGATAAGATTACAACACACCTCTTGGAGGAAGGAGTTTTTCTATGAGGCTTTTCAGGAAGGAAAGCTCGTCTTTTTGTGTTTCAAGGGTTGTCTCCATCTGGGTCTGTCTTCTGTGCATCTGCCACTGCATGCGAAGCATAAAACCAAGCACCACAACAGCAATAGTAACAAGGGTCCCAAACATCCAACGAATATCTTCTCTTAATTGGTTTATAGCCACTCCATTATCTTCCCTTAATTGTTTTATATCTTGTTTCATATCTTCTCTCAACTGTTTTATAGCTTCTGTATTTATCTTTATCTCTGCCCTTATTGTATTCTGTCCCTCTTCCAATTTTGCAAGTTTTTCAATAATCTCCTTGTCTGAAATACGGGGGGCGACTTCTACTGCAAAGGCGGCAGAATAAGATAAAAGGGCAATAGAAAAGAATAAAGGGATAAAGAGCTTCTTCATGGTTTAAAGTCTAATTTAAGTCGGGTGGTGGTGTCAACTGAAAAATCAATCACTGAAAAATCAATCAAAAAATACAAAAAGTGATATTTCAAGACTTGACCCCCGCCCCTCCTATTTTGCACCATATGTCAAGATACAAGACCTAACCCCAACAGACTCTTAGTATCTTTTTAGTTTGAAACAACTCCTTTTTGGAAAATAGTGCTTCCTATAAT
>JACQEW010000252.1 GCA_016200365.1 Nitrospinota bacterium | reverse complement strand
CATCGAATTTCACCCCCGGTAAAGTTTTAACTCCTATTAAAACCTTACCATATAAGGATGAAATTCGATGCTTTTTTTAAGATTTTTGTTATAAATTCATACTTCAACTTTTTTACGAATGAACCAAAAATTCAGCATGATGGAGGGGATTTTGTATTTACATTAAGGACAGCAAGCCTTGGGACTGCTACACCTGCACCCCCGCCCTCTCTGCCTGCAGAAGCCCCATTGCCGCCTGCACCTGTGGTTTTATAGGGGCATCTTCAGGTGAATGTAAATGCCCCATCATCGAGGGTATTTATAAATGGTGATGAGAAGGGGACTGCATCTCCCGGTAGTCCTCTAAACATGGAAAATCTCCCCACAGGAACAGCAAGCATTAGAATAGAGGCAGAAGGATATGAATCTGGACAGAGGACAGTAACCATACAGAGGAATCAATGGACATAGGAGGTCTTTGAGCTAAAGAGGGTTCAGGTAGCAAGCCTGCCTCCGCCACCGCCCCCTCAAATAACTCCCCCTTTGAAAAAGGGGGGCGAGGGGGGATTTAACATGGTATTAATCCCTGCAGGTGAATTTATGGCAGGCGTGCCCGGCTCACTTAAAGGCATGGTTATAACTGAATTTTACATAGATAAATACGAAGTTACACAGAGGGAGTATGAGCAGGTAATGGGTAAGAATCCTTCAAGGTTTAAAGGCTCGAACCTTCCTGTAGAGCAAGTTACATGGCATGAGGCTAAAGAATACTGTGGGAAGGTAGGTAAGAGATTACCAACGGAATGGGAATGGGAGAAGGCAGCAAAGGCAGGCACGACTACAACATATTACTGGGGAGAGAGTGAAAGCATGGCGGGTGATTATGCGTGGTATGACAAGAATTCTGGTGATAAAACCCATCCTGTAGGACAGAAGAAGCCGAATGGATATGGACTTTATGATACGGCAGGTAATGTGTGGGAATGGACAAATAGTGATTATGATATTAGCGGTGAGTATAATACTTTGCGGGGTGGGTCGTGGTTCAATAGGACGAGCAGTGTCCGCCCATCTGCCCGTGGCAGCGGTGCGCCGGACTATCGCAGCAGCGATAGCGGTTTCCGTTGCGCCCAGTAGTAAGTTACTCTTTGCTCTTTTACGCTTTTACACTTTTACCCCTGAAAAATCTCCCTCCCTTGACAGGAGTGGATTCCTCTCGTTGCCAAACTGGAGCTTGGGAACGAGGGCAAAGGGAAGCGGGAGATTGGGAAGAGGACATGAGAAGCAGAGCGTGGGAAGGAGTAGACAGTCTGTTTTGATGTCCAGATTCCATTCAAAAGAAAGGGATATTGGGAATAAGAGCCGAGGGGTTGTGATTAAGACACAGGGTAATGAGCAGAAAATAACACCTGTATATCACTGTCGTCTGATTCAGGAACATCAATGGTAAGCCTTATCAATTTATCTTCATAAAGTTGATTTTCATATATCCATCGTCCTACTATCTTAGTTGAGTCTGTAGTTGTTGCACCAAATCTGCTGACAAGTTCTTCATTTGTAATCAGGAACTTATTTTTCTCAATTTTTGAGCCATCATTATAGAGCAATGGCAGGAGTATTTCGTATCTTTTCAGTTTCACTCAGCGTATCATTTTCTACCACTTCAAATTGTATATTCTCGTCTTCAAGAAATTTCAGCATAAAGTCATTGATTTCAAAAACCCCATGTGGCAGACTTCTTACAGAACCTTTAAGTGATAGTAGATAATAACCATTGACCTTATCTTCTTGTGTTTTGAATCTTATCGTTACCATAATACCTCCCAGTTTTTTATTTAATCTATATTAATGATGATACTCTTGTCAACAGCATAGTGTATTGCCGAAAATGAAACTTAAAACACCATTGCTTTTTTTATAAAACAATGGCATCATTAAATCGGTATTCGAGTTCGCACCCGTAAAGGGTGCGGCTACCATTGAGATGGTAGCCGCAGGCTTTATGCCTGCGTTTGTTCTAAGCAGGGAGGGGTTATGAGAAATATTGTTGTAGAGAGCCTCAAAAATATTCCTGTATCGGAGCAGCAGATAGAGATTGTGGAAAGAAAGGGTGTCGGGCATCCCGATTATATATGCGATGCTGTTATGGATGGTATCTCGGTTGCCCTCAGCCGTGAGTATATCAAGTCGTTCTGGGATATAATGCACCACAATGTGGATAAGGGGCTTCTTGTGGCAGGGGGGACGAATAAGAGGTTCGGCGGCGGAGAGGTGACAAAGCCGATGGAATTGATTATAGGCGACAGGGCTACACGGGAGGTTGGCGGGAAGAGGATAGATGTGAATACTATAGCGATAAATGCTGCGAAGGAATGGATTAAAAAAAATCTCCGCTTTGTAGACCCCGATGCCCATCTAACCTATCGTGTTGTCTTATTCCCCGGCTCGGAGGAGCTTACCGGTATTTTTAAGACAAAGGGTGCGGTGAGGGCTGCAAATGATACATCGGCAGCAGTAGGCTACGCGCCTTTAAGCGAGACCGAAAAGGCGGTGCTTCAGACAGAAAACTATCTTAATTCAAAGGAATTTAAGAGGGTCTTTCCTGATACAGGCGAGGATATAAAGGTCATGGGATTCAGAAATGACAGGGAGCTCAATATGACTATTGCAATGCCATTTATATGTAAATATATCGAAAGCGAAGAGGCATATTTTAAAAGAAAGGACGAGGCGCTGGAGGCTGTAAATGAGTTTGTAGGGAGATTTTTTTTGAAAGGGAAGGTGAATATTTATTTAAACACCCTCGATAAAAAGGGCAAGGGCATGGACGGTATGTATTTATCGCTTCTGGGGACATCTGCCGAAGATGCGGATTCGGGTCAGGTGGGGAGAGGAAACAGGGTAAACGGGGTTATTGCATTGAACAGACCGATGGGCACAGAGGCGGCAGCAGGGAAAAACCCCGTCAGTCATGTAGGCAAGATATACAATATATTGACGCACAGGATAGCCAATGAGATATATAAAGAGGTGAAGGGTATCAAAGAGGTCTATGTATGGCTCTGCAGCCAGATAGGAGTCCCGATAGACCATCCCAAGATAGCCTCTGCACATTTGATATTGGAGCAAGGGGTTTCCTTTGGCTCTGTATCGAAAAAGGCGGAAGATGTTATAGATAGCGAGCTTAAAAACATAGCCCGTTTCTGCGCAGAGCTGGCGGAAGGGAAATATCCGGTGTGCTGAATAAATAAGCAATGAGTGATGAGACAATTTTTACTCATTGCTTTTCACTCATTGCTCATTGCTTATGAGGAAGAAGGGGGGTGGGGTAAAAAATCAGCATATAATAAATGGGAACAAGGTTACTCTCCTGAAGGACGGCAGGGAGGCATTTCCTTCGATGATTCATGCCATCGAGGAAGCATCTTTCACCGTAAACCTCGAAACCTATATTTTAAGAAGCGATAAAACAGGGTGGAGATTCGGAGAAGCCCTCGCTAAAAAGGCTGCCGAAGGCGTAGAGGTCAATCTTATATACGATTCTGTAGGCTCTATAGATTGCGGGGAGGATTTTTTACAGTTTCTCCAGAATCATCGTGTAAGGGTAATGGAGTATAATCCGATAGCTCCATGGAAAAAAGGATGGCAGTGGCTCAGGAGAAACCACAGGAAGATACTGGTGGTGGACGGCAGGATTGGCTTTACAGGAGGCATAAATATTGCCGATGATTATGCCGACATTGCCGAAGGCGGGAAGGGGTGGAGAGATACCCATATAAAAATCGAAGGACCCGCTGTAAGGGAGCTTCAAAAATTATTTTTATCTACATGGAAGAGAGATGCAGGCATCAGGAAATATTATCCATTGTTAGATGATGCAGGCGATACCCCTGTTCAAATTGTGGGGAGCAGGGAGAGAAAAAACAGGAAGGCGGTAAAGAGATTATACATTCAGGCTATAAAGAATGCAAAGAGAGAGATATATCTTACAAATGCCTATTTTGTGCCTGACAGAGGGGCTCTGAGAGCCATAAGAAATGCCCGCAGGCGGGGGGTGGAAGTTACTCTCATACTCCCGGGTGTTTCGGATGTGAAGGTTGTCCGGTATGCAAGCAGGTCTCTCTATTCAAGACTCCTCTCTTACGGAATAAAGATATTTGAAAGGGAGGGGCAGGTTCTTCATTCAAAGACAGCGGTTATTGACGGCGAATGGATCACTATCGGCTCCTGCAACATGGATCACAGGAGCTACCTCTACGATTTAGAGGTGAATGCAGTCGTTTACAGCAGGGAATTCGGAGAGAAGATGAGGGGAATGTTTATTGATGACCTTAAAAATTGCCGCAGGATTGACAGGGAGGAATGGAAAGACAGACCTTTTACGGAGAAATTAATCGAAAAGTTCTGTTTCAGGTTCAGGCACTGGATGTAAGGTGATGCACTGTAAGAACCTTTTTCTTCACTTCCGTTATTTTTCTTTTGCCCTTTTAAATTATTTAAGGAACAAAAGAAAAATAAAAAGTCGTTCAGAAAAAGTTCTTACAGCGCAGTAAAGTTAAATTGGAGGGATTATGGCGAAACTTGTTCAGAAGGTTGGCATATTTATAGATGCGGAGAATATCGAGCTGTCGGGCTATAATATATATGGCGGGAGGACGGACTATAAAAAGATAATAAAGGCTGTAGGGGAGAGGGAAATAGCAAGGATAATATATTATAAGCCGCAGCATAAGGAAATATCAGAGGTTTTCTGGAAGTTCTGGGAGGGGGAGGTCGGCGGAGAGATAAAGCAGCCCCTTAAAAATGCAGACAGCCTCCTCATCATGGATGCGGTAACGCTCGCAGATAAATTGGATGTAGTGGTAATACTCGGCGGCGATAAAGATTATCTGCCCCTCCTATGGTATCTGAAATCGAGGGGATGCAAGACGGAATTATGGGGGTATCCGGAAACCGTATCGGATATTATGAAAGTATCGGTAGATAAGTTTTCTGCGCTGGATGAAAGCTTTATAATAAAGGATAAACCGAGGGGTAAATTATCATATAAGGCGAGGTTTTCAGAGCATAAGCATGAAGAGGGCGGGGGGGATAATTATGTCTGAGCAGAAGGGCAGGAAAGGCAAGTCGGTGCAGACATTGAGCAGGATATTTTTAGAGTCGGCTGATGATATTGCATCTAAAATAAACGCAAAAAAGATATTTTTGTATGCCGATTTGATAAACGACTATAAGCTTTTGAAAGAGATGTCAAAGAGAGAGGAGGTCATATTTATAACAAAAAGCGAGGATAACCTCCGGAAGCATGTAGGAATAGAGAAAAATATAATTGGCATACCCAATGTGGAGTTTACCCGTATCGGCTTGATAAAGATTGCAGTCATGAAAGGCTTGTCTTCCGGCGTTGTTAAAGACGGGGATAAAATCGTATGTGTTACTGGAACCCATGGAATCGGCTGCTTTGACAGCATTATAACCGTTGATATAGGCAGGGAGGCTGAAATACTTACATCCAGCAGTGTCCCTGACATTGCCGAGAATTTAAAGCCGGAGGTGTTCCAGGTGGTATTAAATCTATCGTTAGAGCTGGCAAGTCAGGGGAGGGAAGGGAAGCCTGTCGGCACAATATTTGTAATCGGAGACCATGAAAAGGTCTTGCAAATATCGAGACAGATGATTATAAATCCCTTTCAGGGCTATCCTGAAGAAGAGAGGAATATCATAGACCCTGCATTGAGAGATACTATAAAAGAATTTTCTGCGCTGGATGGAGCCTTTGTAATAAGGGAAGACGGTGTGGTAATGGCAGCAGGGAGGCACCTCTCCGCTGCCCTCGAAAAAGAAGACTTCCCACACGGGCTCGGCAGCCGGCATGTGGCAGCGGCAGGGATTACTTCCGTTACAGACGCTATAGCCATAGTAATATCCGAATCCACAGGCGAGGTCAGGATATTCAAGAAGGGGAACATATTTATGGAGATTGAGAAACCGGTGAAATGAAT
>JACQEW010000221.1 GCA_016200365.1 Nitrospinota bacterium | reverse complement strand
TTTCCAGCAACTATGCCGGGGACAGTAATATCCTCGTCTAATGATTCCTATCGTAAGGCATAACCATCTAATCGTAAAGTTACTTCCTTTAATTGTTCATCTGTTGCATTTTTTAAAATTTTAAAGCGATCTTCTGGAAATCCAATAATACGTCCATCTGTCAGCTCAATATAAATGGTTCGTCCCTCTGCCCATGCCCTTATTGCCGTCGGTTCAACGCTAACATCTTTTTCAATAGTTATGGTGCTCATTGTATTTCTCCTTTAAAAAGTTACAATACTGAAAAACTAATTTTTCTATCTCTCTAACCACATGCGGCGCCACACCTTTATTTCTGGCAAGCCGAACAGGTTCTAACCAGAATTTACATTCTCCATCAGGTGTTGCCACATGAATATGTGGCGGCTCATTACATTCATCTGAATAAAAATGAAATCTAAATGAGCCTATTCTTAAAATTGTAGGCATTGTCTTTCACAACAAAACTATTTTTTTTCTGTGTAAGAAATCTATCACGACAAGAAATTGATGTCAATTTAGAAATCAGGCAGATTCTTCGATACCATACTTTTTCATCTTTTCTCTCAGGGTAAGTCTTGAGATGCCGAGGATTTTTGCTGCCGAGGATTTGTTTCCTTCGACTTCACCCAATATCCTTATTATATGATTTCTCTCCACATCTTGCAGACTTTTCAAATCCCTATTGATTTCTGCCCCCTTCAGATTTTTCTTTTCGGTATTCCTCAATTCTTCGGGGAGGTGAGAGGGAAGGATTATGTCGGAGCCGCTCAAAATACACGCCCTCTCGATTACATTTTTTAATTCCCGTATATTCCCGGGCCATGGATAATTATAAAGCAGGCTCATTGCATCATCGGACAATCCCTTTATATTTTTTCCGAAGAGCTTGTTATAGTTTTTAATGAGGGCGTCGACGATATGAATTATATCTTCCCTCCTTTCTCTTAAAGGCGGGACATTAATAGTCATAACCTTTAATCTGTAATAGAGGTCTTCCCTGAACAGCCCCTTTTCAACCATCGTCTTTAAGTCTCTGTTTGTAGCGGTAATTATCCGGACATCAACCTGTATATCCCTATTGCCACCAATCTTTCTGAAATTTTGATATTCTATAACCCTGAGTATCTTAGGCTGTATGTGCGGCTTCATATCTCCGATTTCGTCGAGGAAAAGCGTCCCTCCATCGGATAACTCGAATAGCCCCTTCCTGCTCTGCTTCGCATCCGTAAATGCCCCCTTCTCATAACCGAATAATTCTGCTTCTAACAGCGTATCCGGAATTGCACTGCAGTTTACTTTGAGAAAAGGCTTGCCTGCCCTATCACTGTTCTGATGGATTGCATTTGCCACAAGCTCTTTACCTACACCGCTTTCGCCCTGGATAAGAATAGGTGTCTTTGGGGCTTTTGCAACCTTTAAGATAAATCCTTTCAATTCATTGAAGACGCTGCCCGTTCCTATCATCTCTCCAAAATAGTCCTCCTCGCATTTGATTCTCTGGAGTCTCAGGATATCAAATTTCATTTTCTGTATCTCTAATGCCTTGTCAATGAGCAGCTTCAATTCCTCCAATTCAAAGGGTTTATTTATATAATCATAGGCGCCTGCCTTCATAGCCGATATTGCCATCTTCACCTCAGGGTATGCAGTCATGACAATAACCATTATCCCGTCATCCATTTCTTTAATGGCTTTTAAAAGCGTCAAGCCGTTCATCCCAGGAAGTCTGAAATCTATCAATGCCAAATCTATTATCTCTCTTGTAAGGTAGATTATTGCATCTTCGCCGTTTTTGGCGGATAACACCCTTAACCCCTTCTTTTCAAAGACCTCGGCAATGGTCTTACACATTACCTCGTCGTCTTCAACAACTAAAAGCGAAGGATTCATAATAACCTCAAAATAATAGCAGATAGCGTATAGTTTTTTTACTAATCGCTATCCGCTAAACGCTATTATAACTAAACAGGCAGTATAATCTCAAAGGAAGCCCCCTCCCCTTCTTTGCCTGATACCTTTATCTCCCCGCCGTGGGCTTGAACAATCTTCTGCGCAATGGACAGCCCAAGCCCAGTTCCTGCGGGTTTTGTCGTGAAAAAGGGGTCGAAAATCTTTTCCAAAATGTCATCGGGTATCCCGCTGCCGGTATCGGATATTTTAATCATTATCTTTTGGTCCGAAAATACCTCTACCCCTCCCAACCTCCCCTTACAAAGGGGAGGAATTAAGGAGACTCCCCTTGTCATAAGGGGAGGTGTTATTAATGTTTCCCCTCCTTTGTAAGGAGGGGTGAGGGGAGGTAGAGCCTCCGTATTTTCATCCCCCTTTGTGAGCCGAAGGCTCGTGAGTGTTTCATCGGAATAATTTGTGGTAATATTTATCTTGCCTCCGGGTGGAGTCGCATGCACGGCATTAATAAGAATATTTATTAACACCTGCTGAATCTGCTGCAGGTCTGCCCTTATCGCAGGCAGATTTCTTTCTTCTCTATAAACGATATTAATCCCCCGATTCGACGCCTCCTTATCCATCCAGAAAAGGACATCCCTGATAACCTTCACTATGTCAATCGTTGCAATATGTTTTTCCGAAGGTTTGGCAAAGGCAGAAAAGGTCTTTAAAAATGATGCCAGCCTGTCAACCTCCATTATAATCCTCTCGGGAAATCTCTTTTGATTTCCACTAAGCAATAACTCTTCTTCCATAGCCTGCACTACCGTCTTTATAGCAGCCAGAGGATTTCCTATCTCATGGTATATGCCTGCAGAAAGGACGGAGAGAGAGGCAAGCTTCTCAGCCTGGAGCATCTGTTTCTCCAGCTTCCTCTGGCTTTCCTCCAGCCGATGCCTGTCTGTAATATCTCTGAATATCATCATCGAGCCTAAGTTTTTTTCATCAATCTTCATCGCCACGACATTTATATCGAGAATTTTCGAGCCGCTGATAGAGATGGTAAATATGGGCAATTTATTGGTTTCGCTGTCTTTGAGCATTTTTTTTACATTTTCAGGCTCTATATGGCACTGGGAAAATGTTTTCCCTATTATATCTTCACGGTGAATTCCAAGTATTTTTTCTGCTGCCGGATTTATCATAATCACATTATCATTTTCATCTGCAACGATGATACCCTCGGCGGCACATGTAAGTATGCTCTCCAGCCTGTTTTTCTCAAACTTCAATTCCTTTGTCCTGCTTTCCACTTCTCTTTTAAGATCTTCATTCCAATTGGTCAGCCTTGCCCTCGATTCCTCTAATTTCTCTGCCATGATATTGAATCTGTCTGCAAGCTGCTCCAATTCATCCCTGCTGTTTAGATTAAGCCTGTGGCTGAAATCCCCTCCTGCAATTAAATCCACATCTTTCAGAAATTCCGAGATAGGCGCAGTAAAATGTCTTGCCATTAAAATACCTATGACTATCGAGGTAAGTATCGCAATCCCCCCAATTGTCAGAAAGGCGATTTTTAACCTGCTTATAGGCTCGAATATTATCTCTTTAGGATATGCGAGAGATAACACCCAGAAGCTATTGGACACCCTATCGCCTGTGGAGATAGGCGAGTAGGAGATTATCTTATCTCTTAAAACCTCTGTCCCTTTTTGCTTGCTGAGTATCTTTGAGATAAGGCTTTTAGAATAGTCATCGCTCAGGCTTCTGATATTTGCTGTAAGTAGAGATGGGTCGGAAACAGGCTTATTATAATTATAGTATTCGGAATGGGCAAGGTATTCACCTCTCTGATTTGTTAGAAATGTGATACCCCTTTTAGCGATACTCATCTTCTGCATCTGCTCTATGATATAGCTGCCGTAGAGATTGATTATAATTATGCCGCGGTTTATATGGTCTCCGTCAAATACCGGTGTGGCGATTCTGACTACAGGCTTTAGCGGTATCTCGATCTTACCCCACTCTATATTAAAATCCAGAGGCGAGACATAACACTCCCCTTCGGGATATTTAACAGAATCAGTAAAATAATACCTGTCACTCTTATCCTGTAACCTGTCCTGTGCTATTACCCTGGAGCTTTTTCCATCCGAATCTACCCTCGCTATCTCTATGCCATTCTCATTGATATACCTTATCTGATTATAATAAGGATGTGCCATGGAGAAGTTAAGAAAATGGTTTTCCAGCTTTTTTCTATCCGCTCCGCCGCCCCCTCTCTCTATCATTTCCGATAATATGGCAGAACGGCTTAAATAAAGGACATGGCTGTGGACATTCTGCAGGAACCTCTCGATATCGTTGCCCTTTGACGATATTTCATATTCGAGCCGGTTAATGGTAATGTCTGCGAGGGAGCTTACGGAATAGTAGATGCCGTATAGACCGGCAATCGAGAGGGGGAGGATTGCCAGCAATAGAAAGGCGGTAATCAGCCTTATCCTGATGCCGTAAAACCTCTTTCGGTTTTTCATTATTATCTCACCATAGAATATACCGCATTACCGCTTTTCCATATATCCACTTCGCATTCATTGAATGGGAAATGATATTTTTTATTCTCCTCCATCTCGTATTTTATCTTTTTGGAATCGACGATATAGAGAGAGACCCTCTTGCCGCCTTTCTGGTAAAAAAGATATGCCACTTCGTTTCCGCCAAGCTTACACTTTCTGCCGCCAATCAGCTTTAATCCAGGTTCATCGATATGTGGAAGATAGACGGAATAGCCCAGTCTATCCTTAAACCAAAGGCTGACATCCTTTACATCGCCGATTTCGAACATCATCTGTCGCCTCAGGATTTCAAATTTCATCTTGCGGTTATCCAGAGCCTTGTCAATGAGCAGCTTCAATTCCTCCAATTCAAAGGGCTTATTTATATAATCATAGGCGCCCGACTTCATCGCAGATATAGCCATCTTCACCTCTGGATATGCAGTCATGACAATAACCATTATCCCGTCATCTATTTCTTTAATGGCTTTTAAAAGTGTCAAGCCGTTCATCCCAGGAAGTCTGAAATCTATCAATGCCAAATCTATTATCTCCTTTTTTAGATAATTTACAGCCTCTTCCCCATTTCCAGCCGATATTACCCTTAACCCCTTTTTTTCAAAGACCTCGGCAATGGTCTTACACATTACCTCGTCGTCTTCAACAACTAAAAGTGAAGGATTCATAATTTAATGTAGGGGTTAGGGATTAGGGGTTAGGGGTTAGTAAAAACAGATTCTACTAATTCCTACCCTATGCAAGGCTAATCACAAGCTGTCGAGTATCTCCTTTTTCTTTCTTTCGTAATCGCTTTCAGAGATAAGTCCCTTTTCCTTTAAATCTTTTAAGACCTCAAGCCTTTCTTGAATGGTAAGTCCTTCTTTTGTCTGGGGAGTAGAGATTGTAGGCTGCGGCGGTGGAGTAACTGCCGATGGAATCTCCTTTTTATCGTTGGCGATAATTACCCAGTTTAAATGCTTACCTTCTTTGCCAAAGATTCCCTTTGACAGAAAATAGGTATGGTTGATGTGAGGAATGACCTTATAGTTGTCTGAAGAATAAGAATATTCACCCCTTGGCGGCAATCCTGTAGCTTCTCTCTCTATTGAAAAGGGTATGCCATTGACGCTATTAAATCTTAGGTTCAAGCTTTCTGAGACAAAGACCTCTACGCTTGTTTCGCCATTGGCGGATTTAATCTCAAAGATGACCATCTCGTCAGGTTTTGCCGCTTCAAGCCCCTTTATAACAGCATTTGCTATCTTCCCGCTTTCCTCGGCGACGAACAACTGCTTCTCCTCTCCCCAGTTTGAAAAACCTGTCCTCTCGGAGAAAAAAATAGAATTAAGGATATTTTCCAGCTCCTTTTTTTCTTTGAGAGAGAAATCATCTGACTTAATCTTTTCAAGCCTGACCTTAATCTCTCCCTCTTTGTTTATATGAGCAGAGGCACAGGATATAAAGATTGGCAAAAATAAAAGGAGTAAAATATTTTTACAGCGCATAGTATGAAAATTATAAAAACCCTTTCACCCAAGCTTATCATGTTTTTGTTCAAGTCTACAATATTATAGAAAGGGCTGTCAATTATTTATACTGTGTGTTCTGCAAAAGTATCTGATTTGTCCTTGAGCGGGTCTCTCCGATACTGGTTACATAGACGGCGGGTTTGTCCTGCACAGGGCAGACTTTTTCGCAGATGCCGCAGCCGATACAAAGCTGCGGATTTATGTAAGGACGTTTGACTTTAACGGTCTTTTTATCCGGGGCAGGAACTTCTGCATCTTCAAGCCATATCGCCTTTGGCGATGTCGGGCAGTGCTCCTCGCAGACTATGCACGGTGTTGCCATTGCCCACGGCAGGCATCTCCCCTGGTCGTAAAAGGCAGTCCCTATTTTTAGAGCCTTCTTGTTTTTTGAGCCGATTTTATCTTCTTCAGTAATCGAGCGGATAGCTCCTGTAGGGCAGACTGTTGAGCATAGGATGCAGGTATGCTCACAGTATCCGATTCGTGGAATTAAGAGCGGAGTCCATATTCCCTCGATTCCAGCCTCCAAAAGGGTAGGGTGGAGGGCATTTGTAGGACAGACTTTCATACATTCTGCACATCGGATACATCGGGCAAGAAATTCCTTTTCTTCCAAAGCACCCGGCGGTCTTATCAGTTTTGGATTGTAGTTTGCCGTAAATCCTGCGGAGCTTCTTCCGAAAAAGGGAATAAACAATCCTGCTGCGCCGCTCAAGGCTATCCATCGTCTTTTCAAATCCGGCTCTATCGCTATAGACTTTCTGTCCGGGAAAAATTTAAAGTTTATAACACCTTCCGGACACGCCCTCTCGCAATTAAAGCACATAATACATTCGTGGGATTTCCAGTCCGTCCTCCCCTGCGGCGAATCGGCGCCCTGACAGTCCATGAGACATTTATTGCAGTCGGTGCATTTTTCATGAGCCTTTTCCATTCCAAAGATGCTGAATCTCGAAAAGATGCCAAGCAATGCACCCATCGGGCAGATATACCTGCACCAGAACCTCGTCTCTTTTCTGTTCAAGAGAATTGCCGTTATAAATAATATGCCGATAATCCATGCAAAATGGAAATAGGGCTGTTTGAAGCTCAATATATGTTTGTGCATGGAGGAATATATTGTA
>JACQEW010000237.1 GCA_016200365.1 Nitrospinota bacterium | reverse complement strand
TCTGCGTCATCTGCGTCATCCGCGTTCTATCTGAATTTTTATAATTTCCTTAAATAAAAAAATACTATATGGAAAATTCTAAGATTAAAAACAGATTGGCAAGAAAAAACAGGATAAGAAAGAAAATAAAGGGAGACTCTGAGAGACCGAGGCTTACTGTATATAAAAGTCTCAAGCATATATACGCCCAGGTTATTGATGATGCCGAGGGGAAAACGCTGGCGTATGCGTCAACTATGGGGAAAGAGTTTAAAGATAAAATGAAAGCCGCTAAAAATATGGAGGCGGCAAAATTGATTGGTGAATTAATCGCTGAGAAGGCGATTCAGAAGGGGATTAAAAGGCTTGTCTTTGATAGAAACAGCTATCTTTATCATGGAAAGGTAGCAGCTATTGTAACAAAGGTGAGGGAAAAGGGAATCACTATTTAATAGTGTCAGAGTGTCAGAGTATCAGAGTGTCAGAGTATTAAAGTATTAGTTTTTGATACTTTGATACTTTGACTCTTTGACACTTTTAGAAGGGGGTTTTTTTGAGTAACGGGCAGATTTCAGAAGGAAAATTGATTGACAAGGTTGTAAATATAAACCGTGTAGCCAAAGTTGTAAAAGGCGGAAGGAGATTCAGTTTTAGCGCCCTGGTAGTTGTCGGAGACGGGTCTGGAGGTATAGGTGTTGGAAAAGGCAAGGCGAATGAAGTTCCTAATGCCATAAAGAAAGCGGTAGAGAGGGCAAGAAAGAGGATGTTCAAAGTTTTTCTCAAGGAGGGAACAATACCCTATCAAGTGGAAGGCAATTATGGTGCGGGGAAGGTGTTGTTTAAACCTGCATCAAAGGGAACAGGTGTAATAGCCGGTGGAGCTGTAAGGGCTATTATGGAGGTTATAGGGGTAAAAGATATTTTGACTAAATCACTGGGTTCAAATAATCCCCACAATGTAGTAAAGGCGACTATTAACGGTTTGAAGAAATTAAGAAATCCTGAGACTATAATCGGTTTAAGAAGAAGCAGTACGGAAAAAGAAACTGCCGAAAAGGCTTCAAGTTAGAAGGAAACATATATGATAAAATTAAGCAGCTTAAAGCCGCCTGCCGGCTCGAATAAAAGAAGGAAGGTTATAGGGAGGGGACGAGGCTCGGGACATGGAAAGACCTCGACAAAAGGGGATAAGGGACAAAAGGCAAGATCAGGAGGACACCCCCCGCCGAGATTTGAAGGCGGCCAGATGCCAATTTTAAGAAGGCTTCCAAAGAGGGGTTTTAAAAATCCTTTTAAGGTGGAATATACGGTTGTAAACCTTAATGCCCTCGAGCAGTTTGACGGTGAAGTAACTCCCGCACTTTTAAAGGAAAAGGGGATTGTAAAAAGAGAGGAAAATATAAAAATATTAGGCGACGGTGTACTTTCAAAGCCATTGAATATCCATGCAAATAGATTTAGCAAATCTGCCGTCAAAAAGATTGAAGATGCGGGTGGAAAGGCAGTAGTAATATAAAAATTTCTAATTACCAATTACCAATTTCTAATTAAGGAATTTTATTTTTTGTTTTTAATTGGAAATTAGAAATTAGAAATTGGAAATTATTAATAATGGTAGCTACAGGTTTTCAGAATATATTTAATGTCCCTGAATTAAAAAAGAGGATTTTTTTTACTTTTGCTCTGCTGGCTGTATACAGGGTCGGCGCCCATGTGCCGACACCAGGAATTGATGCTTATGCATTAAGTGAATTTTTTAAAGGGACAGCAGGGACGATTTTAGGGTTCTTTGACATGTTTTCAGGCGGGGCATTCAGGAGGCTGACGATATTTGCCCTTGGGATTATGCCCTATATAAGCTCATCTATTATTCTTCAACTTCTTACAGTTGTAGTTCCTTCTCTGGAAAAACTTAAAAAAGAGGGGGAGCAGGGGCAGAAAAAGATAACCCAATATACAAGATATGGGACGGTGGTATTGAGCTGCATACAGGGTCTCGGTATAAGCTTTGGACTGGAGGCGATGAAAAGTCCTACCGGCGCACTGGTGGTTTCCGATCCTGGATGGTCATTTCGTCTGATGACTATTCTCACCCTTACTGCCGGCACATCTTTTATAATGTGGCTTGGAGAGCAGATAACGGAAAGGGGGATAGGGAACGGCATATCCCTTATAATATTTGCAGGAATCGTTGCAGGAATACCATCGGCAATCACAAATACCGTAAAGTTAATGGGCACCGGTGAGATTCAGTTATTTGTATTGCTGGGGATCCTGATATTTATGGTTGCGGTTGTGGGGATAATTGTATTCATGGAGAGCGGACAGAAGAGAATCCCTGTGCAGTATGCCAAAAGGGTTGTCGGGCGGAAGATGTACGGCGGACAGAGCACCCACCTCCCTTTAAAGGTAAATACATCGGGTGTCATACCGCCTATTTTTGCATCTTCCATAATAATGTTTCCTGCAACAATAGCGAATTTTATAAATCATCCGTGGATGAAGGTGGTATCAAACAGTTTGATGCCGGGGACCATCATGTATACTTTGCTTTATGTTGCGATGATATTCTTCTTTTGTTATTTTTATACAGCCATTATATTTAATCCTGCGGATGTGGCGGATAATATGAAAAAACATGGAGGGTTTATACCGGGAATAAGACCCGGCAAGCCCACCTCTGAATTTATAGATAAAACATTATCGAGGGTTACCTTTGGAGGAGCGGCATATTTATCTCTAATCTGTGTTTTGCCCGACTACCTTATAAAATATTTTAATATACCCTTTTATTTTGGAGGCACAGGACTTCTTATTGTTGTAGGTGTGGCGATGGATACGATGGCTCAGGTGGAGTCGCACCTTGTAATGAGAAATTACGAGGGTTTCATAAAAAAGGGGAGGTTGAAGAGCAGAAGGGGATAATGATAAAATTTCTAATTTCTAATTTTCAATTTCCAATTTTTTAATGTAATGAAATTATAAAAATCATAAGGAGAAGGGGAGAAGAAGATGGAGAAATGGAGAGATAATAAGTCAGATTCTTTTTTCTCATTTTCTCCTTTTTCTCCATTCTCCTTAATCTTTT
>JACQEW010000219.1 GCA_016200365.1 Nitrospinota bacterium | reverse complement strand
TTTTCCTTATGGCAGATAAGCACGGCATCCTTTGAGGCAACAATCACAATGTCTTTTATGCCGATAGCGGCAACTAATTTTTCAGGGCTGTGGATAACACATCCCTTTGTATCAATACCGGCAAACTTACCGACAACAACATTATTAAAATCATCTTTATCCAGAATATCGTATAATGCCCTCCATGTCCCTACATCGCTCCAGCCTATATCGCATGGAATTACCGCAACATCCGGAGCCTTCTCCATTATACCGTGGTCAATGGATATGGCGGGAATGCGGGAATAGATATTTCTGACAGCACTTCTCTCTTTTTTTGTTCCAATAGCCTTTTCAATATACATGAGTCCATCATATAAATCAGGCATAAATCTCTTTATCATCGTTAATATCGTTTCCACCCTCCACATAAAAACACCGCCATTCCAGAAGTAGTCTCCGCCGGCAATATATCTTTTTGCACGGTTTATATCGGGTTTCTCTACAAATCTTTTGACTTTGAATATCCTTACCCCCGACCTTTTATCAAGCCTTTTTCCTGCATGGATATAGCCGTAACCTGTTTCAGGATAGGAGGGTTTAATACCAAGCGTGACAAGATAATCCCTTTCAGCAGCCACCTTTGTGCCGGCTGAGATTATATCTCTGAATGCGTCTTCATCTTTTATAATATGGTCTGCAGGCAGGACTACCATAACCCCGCTGCGGTCTATCTTTTTTATGAAGAGGGATGCAAGTCCGATACACGGTGCGGTATTCCTTCCAAAAGGCTCATTAATAATATTTTCTAAAGGGATATCATTAATCTGCTCCTTGAGTTTCTTTACATGGGAATTGGCTGTAACAATGAATATATTCTTATTCTTAATGATGGGCTTGATTCTGTTAATGGTTTTCTGTATGAGGGTATTATCACCTGTGAGGTTCAGCAATTGTTTTGGAGTTCTTGATTTGCTGAGGGGCCAGAACCTCGTCCCGCTCCCACCTGCCATTATTACTGCAAATATCATAAGATTAATAAAGTGTAAGTGTAAGTGCAAGTGTAAGGAAGCTATTGCTTCTCACTTTCACCTTCACTTTCACTTTTTAAATATTTGCATTTTTAATAATGATATGTCAAGAAAAATGGTTAATTCGTTTATGATTATTATGCTATAATTTACAAATATTGAATTGAGAGGGAAGACACCTCTTCAAAACCCAATGGACATACAAGACAGATTCATAACGCCGCAGAAGGAAGATGACGATATAAGCTTTGAGACGACGCTCCGCCCCAGAACTATTGATGAATACATCGGTCAGGAAAAAGTCAAGGAAAACCTCAAGGTCTTTATTCAGGCAACAAAGGAGAGGTCTGAGGCATTAGACCATGTCCTGTTTTACGGTCCGCCAGGACTCGGCAAGACAACCCTCGCAAATATCATCGCCTCCGAGCTTGGGGTAAACATAAAAGGGACTTCAGGTCCTGTCATTGAAAGGGCAGGCGACCTCGCTGCCATTCTTACCAATCTCAAAGAGCATGATGTCCTTTTTATTGACGAGATACACCGCTTAAATCATGTGGTTGAAGAGATACTCTATCCTGCAATGGAGGACTTTAAGCTCGATATTATGATCGGGCAGGGTCCAAGTGCCCGCTCCATAAAAATTGATTTGCCGAAATTTACCCTTGTTGGTGCAACCACAAGGGCAGGATTACTCACATCGCCATTAAGAGATAGATTCGGCGTAATCCATCGCCTGGATTATTATAAAGAATCGGAGCTTCAAATTATAGTGGAGAGGTCTGCAAAGATATTGAATATCCCGATTGACTCAGCCGGCTCTCTGGAGATTGCCCGCCGCTCAAGGGGGACGCCGAGGATAGCAAACAGACTCCTCCGCAGGGTGAGGGATTATGCACAGGTAAGGGCTGATGGAAATATTACAAAAAATGTGGCGGACGAGGCATTGAAGATGCTTGAGGTAGATGAGCTGGGCTTTGACAAGATGGACAGGAAACTCCTCCTCACGATTATAGAAAAGTTCAACGGAGGTCCTGTTGGTGTTGATACACTGGCAGCAGCAGTCAGCGAAGAGAAAGATACAATCGAGGATGTCTATGAGCCTTTTCTCATACAGGGAGGCTATATCCACAGAACCCCGCGTGGCAGAGTCGCAACAAAGATTGCTTATGAACACTTCGGCATGAAACTTAGTGAAGAATTGCAGGAGAGGCTACTTTAAGATATGAAGAAAGAAATAAGAGCAAAACTTAGAGAATTGGGAGTCTATATTGTTTATCTATTTGGCTCAAAGGCTACAGGTATGACCACGCCATTAAGCGATATAGACATAGGTATCGTAGTGAAAGATTCTAAGACTCTCGAAGATACAAGGGCTTTATACACTGTCCTTTACGATATATTTCAGGAGCTTTATCCAGCTAAAAAAGTTGATATTGTATTTTTACAAAAATCCCCTCTACCGCTTCAATATTATGCAATTAAGGAAGGGAAGGTTTTATTTGAAGATGACCCGAGGATTACCGCAGATTATGAGTCGTATGTTATGAATATGAACCTCGATTTCAAACCAGTTCTTGAATATTTTGATAAAGTTG
>JACQEW010000234.1 GCA_016200365.1 Nitrospinota bacterium | reverse complement strand
CTTGAGGAGTCGCTTATAGATTGTTACATCACATTTTTAAGAAAGGTCGCAAGATTCTATCTCGGCAGTGGCAGAAGGGTATTTTTCAGGGAAAATACTGTTGTTCATTGGGGAGAAGGGAATTTCGGTTCTCTTATTATTGAAGGTAAAGAGGATGCCAGTGAGGTCTTTGGAGAATATATATCAGAAATTCGACAATTAAGGAATTGTTTCAGGGAATAAAAAATGAAAAGGTGGGTGGGGGAACCGTTGAGTCTGCCCGTTCTGCCCTTAAACCAATCATAGAAGGAAAACCATAGATGAATGCCAGGCGTTCTATTAAACAAAAAGATGAGTTGATCCATACAATCGTTGATGTGGTGAACGCATACCTTCACCCTAAAAGGATAATCCTCTTTGGTTCAAGGGTGACCGGCAAAGACAAGGAATATTCCGACTTTGATATTGCAGTTGAAGGGGCAGAGATAGACATCAGGAGCGAACGAAGGCTCAAAGAGACACTGGACGAAAAACTCGGAATCTTTACGGTTGATGTGATAAATCTTGATAAGGTTGACAAGGATTTTAAAGTATTGGTTTTGGAGAAAGGCAGGGTTATTTATGGTCAATGAGAAAGATTATTCACTTCAGAAGCTTAAAAATGCCTTTTCCAGGTTAAAGGAATCAACGGAAAAGGCCATTGATGAACTTGACAGGGACGGGGTTATCCAGCGGTTTGAGTTCACCTTTGAACTCTTTTGGAAGGCAACCAAGATAATTCTGGAGGTGGAAGGTTTTGAATGCGCCGGGCCAAGGTCGTGCATAAAGGAGGGCGCAAGAAGGGGCCTTCTTGCGGACGGAGAAATGCTCCTTGATATGCTTGAGGATAGAAACAAGATGTCGCATATTTACGATGAGTCAACCGCAAAAGAGATATTTGAAAGGATTAAGGGGGAATATGTGGCGCTTATAGAGAAGAACATCAAAGAATTATCTGGCAGGAAACAAAGAAGTCCTTTAATAGGCTTGAGGAGTCGCTTATAGATTGTTACATCACATTTTTAAGAAAGGTTGCGAGATTCTATCTCGGTAGTGGCAGAAGGGTATTTTTCAGGGAAAATACTGTTGTTCATTGGGGAGAAGGGAATTTCGGTTCTCTTATTATTGAAGGTAAAGAGGATGCAAGTGAGGTCTTTGGAGAATATATATCAGAAATTCGTTTTGTCCCTGAAGTTACTGAAAAGATTTTGAAAGGATATAGAGAGATCAAAGATGCAAACATTGGAGATATTAGATATATCAAGAATTACTGACAGAAACAATCTTGAGATTGAAAAGGAGGGATTATGGAAACTATTCAGATAAGAATACCGGAGATACTTTACAGCACCTTAAAGGCACATGGCTATCAGAAAGAGGATATGGAAAGGGAATTTATGGAGGATGTGGTATTACAACTTTATGCAAAGCATATTATCTCCATTGGTAAGGCAGCGTCTATTATGGGGCTTTCCATCCATGTCTTTCGGGAGACCTTGCTTAAAAGGAATCTCCCTGTTGAATACTTCACTGAGGATGTATATGAAGAAGACATAAGTACAGTTAGGTCTATTAAAAGATGCCGGTGAACTTTAAGAATGAAAATCTCTGACTGGAACAATATGCGTGCAAAACTGCACCATGACTGGCTGCAGAGGTATTTTGTGTTTCTCAATGCAAGGAGCGCGCAGTTCAACGACATCGTAAAAGGAAATGCAAAATGGCAGGATGACATTAAGGAGCAGTTCCTTGAATGGCAGGAAAGGGGTGCGCTGTTCAAGACCTTGATTAATGAATGCGAGGAGGCGCTGAGCCCTCGTCAATTGTTATATGAACCTCCTTTAGTCTCTATGTCTCAGGAGGATAAGGATTGGCTGGGGAATGTGATTCACGCCCTTTATCTTGAAAGGACAGGCATCAGAAAGATGGTATATTCATTAAATGCCATTTTTTTTGAGGTCAATACAGCATTTAAAGGTATAGTCAATGGCAGGGCTGATAAGCCGTCGCCTTCCGGACATTTTATAAATAGATTAACCGAGTTTAGCAGTGGAATATCAAAACTGCCCCACAATATACAGGTAGTGTGACTATTATGCCTATAAATCTCCCCAAAATCCTCATAATAGATGACCAATTTGGCAGCTCCCTTCGTGACAGAAGGAATCTCTGCGCTCTTTTCGGCTTTAAAGATATTACAGGTGATGACATTTCGCCCGAGCAGACGAAAGAGCCTTTGTCCGAGGCATTCTTCTGCAGTGGTCAGATTAGAACAAACGGAAGGGTTGAGAATAGTATCAATCTATCTCATGATGCTGTAATCAAGGGCTGGGCTTCTGCAGAAGGATGGCGGTGGTCATTAATTTTCCTTGATTTGAGATTTGTTTCAGGTTCGCTGAAAGATAATAATGAACCAAAAGGTCAGGATGGAGATGACACTTTCGGGCTTCTCATACTTGACGATATTCATAAAGGATTTCCGGATATTCCAATTATTGTGATGAGCAGCAGAGATAGAGCGGATGTTATTGAGGAATGCAGAAAGAAAGGGGCTTATGACTTCATACAGCGGATTGGATACGGAACTGAAGACAAATCTCCAAGAGAGATATTGATTCAGAAAATATTGGAACACGGACTGATAGAAGATAACAGGATTTTAGAAAATGAAAAACTCCGTATAACAGGCAGCAGCATCGCGATAATGAAGGCATTGCGTGATGCCAGACGCGCCGCCACCGGCGCAGGGAATATTTTGCTATTGGGTGAGACAGGGACAGGCAAGGAATTGCTTGCAAGATATATCCATGATATGTCTCCTAAATCAGATAGTTTCTATGTTGTATTCCATCCATTCGGGACAGCAGAGACACTTCAGGAAGATGAATTGTTTGGTCATGTTAAAGGGGCATTTACAGATGCAAAATCTGACAAGGCAGGGCTTTTTGAACAGGCGAATAATGGAACACTTTTTATTGATGAGGTAGGAGATATCCCTGAGTCTCTCCAGTCAAAGCTTTTAAGACCTCTGGAAAATCGGGCTGTAAAAAGGCAGGGAGGAGATAAAGAGATACACCTTGATGTGCAGATAGTCCTTGCAACCAATAAAAACCTCGATGAATTTGCAAAGACAGAGAGATTTAAATCTGACCTGCTCAATAGAATAAGAGCATATCCTATTGCAATTCCGCCTCTCAGGGAACGGAAAGAAGATATTCCTGTTATTGCAGAGAGACTCCTTGAAATATTATGCAGGGAGCATAATGCAAGATGGCCAAGGAAAATACTGCCTGAGACAATGGGACTGCTTAAGACACATGACTGGCCAGACAATGTTCGGGGACTCAGGAATGTCATGGAGCGGGCTGTCAAGAATAACAAGGATTCCGAATTAATTGTGCCTTCGGATATTAGATTCGATACCTATGCGACTGAAACGGAAAGGCAGGAAATATTTGAAAAAGCAACAATAGTAATTGCCGACCCTATAGATGATTTGATTGAAAGGCTTTCAACCTTTGAATTTCCGAGAGATTATGCTAACATCAGCGGAAAATTGCCTGCCCTGCAGGAGGCGGTCGCAAAAATGTTGGCAAACTATATGCTTTCTGCAATAGAAGTAACAAAGAAGATGAAGCCGGGCAGTTCAGCAGAAGGGGAATTGAATCTTACCGGCGCAGTAAGCTGTATGATGGGCGAGCAGTTAAAAACACCAAAGGCAGCAGATATGATAAAGAAAATACTTCAGATGGACGGAGAAAGCCTTGAGAAACTTTTAAAAGAAAATCCTGTCTTAAATAAAGCCTATACCGAGGCGTTAAGGCTAAGACCTAAAAAACCAAAGGGAGTGTAATATGGAACAGAATACTACATCCATTAAAGAAGCATTAAAAAAAGTTTTAGGACTATTCAGCATTAATGATATAGAGGTAGAGGTAGAGGTTTTATTACCGCAAAGTTATGGTGAAATTGGTAAATTGATTGAAAATAAAGAAAATAATGGCAAAAGATCTATAGTTGTTTATTTTGATTTTTTGGAAAATGAACTTAAAGAAAAATGGGATTTGGATACATATCGTTTCTGGTGCGGTTTCTTTCAAGGATTAGGGATTGGATATGAAGGAAGTGATGTAAGTCGTTTAGTAACTCAGTTGCTTGCTCCTGATTTGAAAGGCGATAAAAATGGGAAAAAGTGATTGGTATATTGGATTATATAATTTAATTGGGTCTAGGAAGAAGGATAAAAAAACTACAACTCAATTAATAATGGACAAAGGTTATTCATTTGCAAGAGTATCTCATGATAGTAATGACCCTAAAAAAGACAACGATAAATTAAAATTATCATACCTGATTACTGCATTAAGGGAATCTGTTTTATGGGGATTTGCGCCTAACAATCTAAAAGTTTTAATCATAGATGATAGGCTTTATGACTCTGAGGATAATAAAAATAAAATAAAAGATGATATTGTAGGGCTTTTAAAAATATGCAATAAACTTTCGATTGAGTGCTATGGACTTTTTAAATCTAATAAGATAAAATTTAGTGAATCTATAAAAAGAATTATAGACGGATTAAATTTTCCAATAGAAAAGATTATACTTGAAAAAACCAGATCGGATTTCACCACAGTCTGCTATGGATTCAACAAGTTGTCTTTCTTTGACTATCTTCTTGTTGACCTCTGGTATAAAGATACGGAGAGCATTCGTGGACTTGGTTTAATTTCTGAGCTGCATCATAAACTTCAGGAAATTGCCAGAAAAGGAATATTATCATTTAAAAAAGCTGACAAAGATAAGCTAACTGCTTCTGAAGAAAAATTGCCAGAGATACTGGCATATTCTGTATCGGATGATGCAGAGACTATCCAGATGGCGCATAGAATGGGGGCCGCAGGATATGCACCTAAAAAAATACCCGAAAGCCTTATTTTAGCCATTGTCAGGGCTGGCTTACCTTTAGGACAAAGGGAGGCAACCCTTTTTGATTTTCTGATTTCTAATAACTTTCCTATAATAGCAAATGTTCCACGCCAGATAACCAAGAATCTCTTTTCTTCAGATATAGCCGGTCCTGATAGAAACGGACAGGTTAAGAATAACTCTCACCTTGAATGGTTAAGGAAAATTCCAAAGTCTGACCTCCATGTCCACTTTGGGACAGCCATACCTATAAAATGGTGTTATATCTTGTCTCTCATCTCCTTAATTCACTGGAATGATTACTGGAAGTGTATTAATAGAAAAAGTAAGTATAAAAAGAAGATATTACCGGTTATAAAGGATATAGTTAATAGGTTATCAAGAGTCATCGCGGAAACATTATCTAAACCTAATACGGGCGGTTTTAGACGGACACTTCTACGAAAGTTTTCAGAAGAATTTAAGATTGCAGAGGTCGTTTTTCTAAAGGATGTTATAGCTTATTTAACAAAAATCCATTCCGGGATGTTAACGGAGAAGCAGATTGCGTGTTTAATAAATGTTTTGTTGGGGAATATCATATTTGATGAAAATAAATGGAAAGAATTATATAAAAATGCTTATGAAAGAATTAAATGCTTAAAAGATGAAGTTAAGAAAGAAAAAACACAAATTCACAATCTAAAATTATTTAGAGATTGCAGGTATTTGATTGATAGTATTAATCTCCCGAAAGAATTGCCAGAGTTAGATTTTTTAAAATTAGAAAAACTAAACGGGGCTACAGTTGAGTTTGACCCTTTAAGTGAAATGCTGGCTACAGACATGGTAGAACATCCTTATGGATTGGAACGTTATCTCGCTGCTTCAGACATGGTAGGCAGCAGTTTACTGCAGTTTACAGATACCCTGCTTCTTGCATCCATGAGTATTCCGGAATGGGCTGCTGCTCTAAAAGCCAATAATGAAAACGAGAATGGAGATAAGAAAAAATCAGAACCCAATGAAAAATATAAGAATAGAGATAATGTTATCCACATAGAGCTTCGGGCAACACCGCAGGGATTTTTGAGACCCTATGATTTTGATATGCAGGACAGGACACTTGCTGCTAAACTAATCTGTGCCGGGCTTGAGTTTGGCATAAAAAAACTTCTTAAGAAACCCGATTCTGTTTCTGCCAATCTTCTGCTTTCAATCAAACGAGATCGTGACCGTTCAAGTATTATGAATCTAATAAGTATTGCAGTGGATATGAGGGATGAGTATATGAGGTATCTGGAAATAAATAATAAAGATATTTCAGAGGTAGAAGGCTATATGATCCCGCATGTAAGCGGGTTGGATGTGGCAGGCATAGAGAGAAATAACCTTCCTGCCGACCTGCAGCCATACTATAGAGAGGCGTTTGAAAGGTGTCTGCTTTCCACAATACATGCCGGTGAGACCGAATCTGCAAGAAGCGTTAGAGATGCCATATTTATGTTAAGCGCCTCAAGAATAGGGCATGGACTTTCTATTAAAAAGGATGCTGAGCTTAAGAGAATGATAAGTGACAGAGGAATCTGTGTTGAACTCTGTCCCAAAAGCAACCAATTTACAAATGGGTTTCCTGTTTTCAGTAAACAAAAGGAAGATACAAAAAAGGAAGATAAGGATAAAAACAATTCGCCTTATGAATATGTTTATACCGATTTCAGAGGAAAATTGATTATGAGTATTAATACCGATAATCCCACTATATCACACAAGACCGTAAATCATTTAACTTTTGCTTATCCACTGTCAGAAGAGTTTATTTGGCTTGCAGGTATGATTAATGAACCATTAAGCCGCCTCGAGGCATTACATCTTATTTATAATGGATTTACATCCATGTTTGCACCTGAACTGGCAAAAAAATACATAATCGGTCTTGCAGACGACGAGATACTTTCTCTATTGGCAGAAGAATATCTTGATATTGACATGAGAATAGGAAGCGAAAAATGAATAATAGTAAAAGGGTTTTTATAAAGTTAAGCGGTGAAATGTTATCTGGAGAAGGCAAAAAAGGATACAATCATTCCATTGTGTCAGAGTATTTTGAAGAGATTATAGAAGCTGCAAAGAAGGGCGAACAGATTGCTATAGGTGTTGGTGGCGGCAATATCCTAAGAGGGAGGGATATAGCTGAACAGGTGGGAAGGGTTTATGCCGACTATATGGGT
>JACQEW010000016.1 GCA_016200365.1 Nitrospinota bacterium | reverse complement strand
CTTATCGGCAGGGGAAAGGAGTATTCGATTCCTGTAGAGGAGATTAAAGGATACCTGAGAGTATAGATACATAAAAATATTAGCCACAGACCTTCACGGATAAATAAAGTGAAAGTGAAAGTGAAAGTGAGAAGCAATAGATTCCTTACACTTGCACTTACACTTGCACTTCTGTTAAGTCTGTGGCAAAAGGGTGTTTTCGGATGAAGATTTTAATAATTACATTTCCATCTATGGCTGTTGGATACAGGCTTGCAGGTACTGAGGTGGTGGAGGTTACGGAAGATGATAATTTTACAGAGATTCTTAACAGGGCTTTAAAGATTGATGACTTGGGTATTCTTTGTGTGGAAGAGGCTATCCTCAACAGTATGCCGGAGCCTTTTATGAAAAGAATAGGAAAGCTGGCGATACCCCTGATTGTTCCGATTACTACCCCTGCTGAATGGAAAGGCAGAAAGGAAGGAGAAAGTTACATCACCCGCCTTATAAGAAGGGCAATAGGGTATCAGATAAAAATAAAGGGATGAAAGGAATTGGAAATTATAATTGGAAAAACAATAACTCGTTGACTTAATTGATTATTTCAAATAGCATAATATCATGAAAAATAGCCATTTAAAAAATATACTTAAAAATTTAAAAGATAATAAGGAAGTCCTCTCTAAAAAATTTGGAGTTACCGATATAGCTGTCTTTGGCTCTTATGTGAGAGGAGAACAAAATAAAAAAAGCGACATTGATATATTTGTTGAGCTAAAACCCGAATATAAGACCTTTGATAACTATATGGAACTTAAATTTTATCTTCAGAAAATAACCTCAAAAAAAATAGACCTCGTGATAAAGGAATCTATCAGAGAAGAATTAAAACCGATAATAATAGAGGAAGCTGTGTGTGCCTGACCGTGATTTAACATTATTCGTCAAGGATATATTCACCAGCTCTCATAAGATAATCGGATATATCGAAAATATAACCCTTAATGAATTTCTCGAAGACCATAAAACCTATGATGCTGTTATGAGAAATCTTCAAATCATAGACGAGGCTATAAAACACCTGCCAAAAGAGTTTAGGAAAAAATACAAAAATGTTGAATGGAAGAAAGTAGCCGGACTCAGGGATATTGTTGTCCACGAATATTTTGGTATTAACGAAGATATTATCTGGGATGTAATCAAAAATAAAATCCCTGAACTTAAAAGAGAAGATGTGCCGATAAAGATGATTGTAGAATGTAAGAAATGGAGGGAAGACCGACCCGTCGATATTGATGTAGTCCGAAAGGTCATGTATTGGGTAAATGAAGAGTTCCGTAGCACCCTTGGGATGATAGTGACAACTTCCCGATTTACTACTGAGTCCAAGAAATAAGCTGAATCTCTACATCACTGGAGGCTAGATCTAAAAGACTACGATGACATCATTCATTGGTTAGGAAAGCAGTTGATTAAGTCTCATAATGATATGAACGGCTAACAATCGCTTAGAGCCGACCTCGTATACTCGGCGGCTCAAGCGCAGCGTTCTCCCCTTCTCTTCACTACAGTCTCTCCCCCCATTTTAATTTTTTCCTCAAGACCTCATAGTAATTTTTACCAGGGGACTGGATAAGTTTTATGGTGTTTCTTGCCTTTTTTATCTCGATGGTATCACGATAGTTAAGGGAGTATCCTACCTGACCATCCATAGTTGCCAATACATCCTCATTTGGTGTTACAAGGTTTATCTCAATCTTTACATCATCAGGTATAACAATTGGTCTGTTGGTAAGGGTATGGGGGCATATTGGGGAAAGTATAAGTGCATTCATGGTAGGATAGACTATAGGTCCGCCTGCTGCCAAGGAATAGGCGGTAGAGCCTGTCGGTGTGGCTATAATGAGCCCGTCCGAGCGGTATGTAGTAACATACATGCCATTTATCTTTATCTCTAAATCTACAATCCTTGCCAGCGCCCCTCTGTTTATTACCACATCGTTAAAGGCACAGTAATGGGCGGCTGTCTTCCCTTCTCTGTATATAATGGCATCGAGCATTATCCTGTTTTCTACTGTGAAATCTCCAGTAATAACCTTTTCAAGCACAGGGTAAAGTTCATCCATTGTAATTTCAGTCAAAAATCCCAGACTGCCCAAATTTACACCCAATATAGGTACATCCTTATCCTCTATAAGTCGGGCTACTGATAAAAGGGTTCCATCTCCACCGAGGACAATGATAAGTTCTGTCAGCGAAGGTATCTCAGCCCGTTTATATGTGGATTTCTCGCCGATGATTCCGGATGTCTCCCTGTCTATATAAATCTCGATACCCCTCTCTTTGAGCCATCCGATAAGCCCTTTTAAAGCCCCGCCTGTCAACGGATGCTGTATTTTTGCAATGACCCCTATTTTTTTAATCATATTTTACCTGAAGCCGCTTCAATACTTTCTCTATACATACCTCAACAGGCTCTGCGGTGTCAATGATTATGTGAAAGCCCTCTTTAATCTCATCCCCCTGCTTAATGTGTGCAGGGGCAAGTATAGCCTCAAAGGCTTCTTTCTGCCTGCTGTATATCTCCCATCTTCCATCTGAGGCTTGTTTTTTATCCTTTATGCGGGTATTTAATCTCTTTTTTATCTCTTCATCTTTACAAAGGGTCTCTACCACAAAGATTTTAATCCCCAGCTCATCTGCCATGTTTAATGACATTTTTCTATCGGATTTTCTTTGAAAAGAGGCATCGAGAATTACCGAAGAACCCTTTGTGAGAATATCCCGGACTCTTTTTAACATCTCTGCATAAGTTCTCTCTGTGAATTCTCTTGAGTATATTCCTTTTTCAAAATCTTCGTATTTGTGCTCTGTGGGAGAGATTCCTGCAAGCTCTTTTCTAAGTATATCTGAGGATATGATGGGTATATTTAGTTTTTTTGCAAGCAGTTCCGCCAGTGTGCTCTTTCCCGTTCCTATTAGTCCGGCAAAGATAATAATAAATGGTTTCATTAGAAATATTTTTTGCCACAGATTCACACAGATTTTCACAGATAAAATACTTCTTTAATTTTTTTTCCTATCTGTGTTTATCCGTGTTTATCTGTGGCTAAATGTTTTTAATAATACCATTTTATGGTGAAAGGAATGGGGAGTCAAGGGGGTCTTCTATATTTCATTTATTGTTTTTGCCTTGATTTTCAGGCACGGTTCTGATAAAAAGGGTTTACTTGTATGAATAGGGAACAACTAAAAATAGTTGTTGAAAATGGGAATATTGAGTGGCAACGACATGCACTTGAAAGGATGATGGAAAGAGAAATTTCATGGTAATTGAAACATTGCCTGATAAGTGTCCACTTTGTGGAGGCAATAAAAAGGGAGGGAAGACTACTTTTACAGTGGATTTAGGATTTGGCGTTGTAGTTGTAAGGGGTGTGCCTGCAACTGTATGCTCACAATGTGGTATGGATTGGATTGAGGATAGGATTGCATCAAAGTTAGAAAAAATAGTGAATGATGCCCGCCAGAAGCATCTCACAGTAGAAGTTACAACTCTATCTGAAGCTGGGGTTATGTCAGAAGTTGTATAATT